>JANMRJ010000744.1:0-8572 GCA_031370985.1 Acidimicrobiales bacterium | reverse complement strand
TGAAGCCGAAGACGTTGCCGACGAGTGAGGTCAGGACGTTGAAGACAGAGCCTTCCTCGAACAGGTCCATCGGGTAGGCGACGAAGGCGAAGAAGGCGCCGCTGGGGTCGTTCTTCACCGATTCGATCCGGTAGGCCCGGCCCTTGTAGTAGTCGAGATCGGTGAGCAGGTCGGTCCACACCGTGGTCCAGGTGCCGGTGGACGACTCGGCGGCCACCGCGGCGGCCGCTTCCTCGCGCGGCACGCCCACCTGGGCAACCACCAAGAAGCACGCCAGGAGATCGGTGTCCAACGGCACGTAGTCTGGGGTCCAGTAGTTGTCGGCGTAGTTCTTCACGCCGGCCTGGTAGCTCTTGCCGTTACTCTCTGCCACGCAGTTCTCCTCGGCTGAAGCCCGATCTGGGCCCGGGTCCGGACGACCCACTATGGGGCTGACGATGTGCCTGATGCGAATGCCCCTGGTTTGGGGGGACACCCCATTGTGGCAAACGAATAGTTAGTCTGTCTATGACGTATTTCCCGCATTTTTTGGCAGATCGTTCAGGTTAACCTTACCCATGACCTTCAACCAGCTGCGGACCTTCGTGGAGGTGGCCACCGCCGGCTCGGTGATCGATGCGGCCCGCACCCTGCTCGTGAGCCCGCCGGCGGTGTCGGCCGCGGTGGGGTCGATCGAGAAGGAGCTCGGCATCCGACTGGTGGAGCGGGCCGGTCGGGGCCTGGTCATCACCCCGGCCGGCGAGGTGTTCGCCCGCTATGCCCGCCAAATCCTGGCCCTCCTCGACACGGCGAAGGCGGCGACGACAGAGGCGCTCGATCCCGAGCGGGGCCAGCTCCGGCTGGCCGCGGTCACCACCGCCGGCGAGCACGTCGTCCCGAAGTTCCTGGCCTCGTTCCGTGCCCGCCACCCCGAAGCCGGCATCACCCTCGAGGTGGGCAACCGTGACCGGGTCTGGGACGCGCTGGAGGAGCACGAGGCCGACCTCGCCGTCGGCGGCCGCCCACCCGGGGGCGGCCGGTTCGTCACCCTCGCCACCCGGCCCAACGTCCTGGTCCTCGTGGCCGCCGGCACCGGGAAGCCGTCGGTGCGTGAGGTCGACGTGGAGACCGTCGCTCGCTCCGTCGTCCTCGTGCGGGAGGAGGGCTCGGGCACCAGGGGCACGGCCGAGGAGCTGCTCGACGAAATGGGCATCGCCCCGCGCACGCTGACCCTCGGGTCCAACGGCGCCATCCGCGAGTCGGTCCAGGTCGGGCTGGGCATCACCCTCATCTCGCGCGACGCGGTGGGGCGCGAACTCGACGAGGGCACGCTCCAGGAGTGGCGCTGCCTCGACCTGCCCCGCCAGCGCGCCTGGCACATGGTGGCCCGGACCCACGAGCACCTGCCGGCGACAGCCGGGCTGTTCCTGACTCACCTGGTGGGGGCCGGCGCCGACGGGTTCACCCTGGTCCGCGACGCGTCACCGGGCTAACGTTCCCTCCGGAACAAGCACACTGACCAGGAGGATCTCCAAGATATGAGCGCTACTGATCTTGCTGCCGTCGCCAAGGCGATGGTCGCTCGGGGCCGGGGGGTCCTGGCGGCAGACGAAAGCAACGCCACGATCACCAAGCGCTTCGCCGCTCTCGACATCGAGTCCAGCGAGGAGAACCGCCGGGCCTACCGCGACACGCTGCTGAGCACCGCCGGCATCGAGGACTACATCAGCGGCGTCATCCTGTATGACGAGACCATCCGCCAGTCCTCCGCCGACGGCACCTCCTTCCCGGAGATGCTCAAGACCAAGGGCATCCTGCCGGGCATCAAGGTCGACACCGGCTCCAAGCCTCTCGCCAACGACAACGACGAGCAGGTCACAGAGGGCCTCGACGGCCTGCGGGAGCGCATCGCCGAGTACGTCAGCCTGGGTGCCAAGTTCGCCAAGTGGCGGGCCGTGATCATCATCGACGAGGCCCGCGGCTTCCCGTCGGACTATGCCATCCACTGCAACGCCCACGCCCTGGCCCGCTACGGCGCCCTGTGCCAGGAGGGTGGCCTGGTGCCGATCATCGAGCCCGAGGTCCTGATGGACGGCTCCAACGACATCAACCTCTGCTTCGAGGTCACCGAGCGGGCCCAGCGCCGGGTGTTCCAGGAGCTGAACCGCCAGCAGGTCGCCCTCGAGGGGATGATCCTTAAGCCCAACATGGTCATCTCGGGCAAGGGCTGCGGCTCCCAGGCCAGCGCCAACGAGGTGGCCGAGCGGACCCTGGAGTGCCTCTACCGCACGGTTCCGCCGGCGGTGCCCGGCATCGCCTTCCTCTCGGGTGGCCAGTCGGCGGCCGTCGCCACTGAGCACCTCGACCTCATGAACAAGATGGGGCCCCACCCGTGGCAGCTCACCTTCTCCTACGGCCGGGCGCTGCAGGACGAGGCGCTACGCACCTGGAAGGGCTCGACCGACAACGTGGCCGAGGCCCAGAAGGTGGCCTCCCACCGCGCCGGTCTCACCAGCGCCGCCGCCACCGGCACCTACAGCCGAGACATGGAGGCCGCGGGAGTTTAGTCTCGCTCGTTCGAATCACCCTCGAACCGGGGTCATCCAGTGCGACCTGAAGCACTGGATGACCCCGGTTCGTTCGCGTCAACCTGACTACCTCCGTGGTGGCGCCGGCACCAGGAGTACTTCCTTGGTCTCGGGTCGCAACGACAGCGTGGCGCACGGTCGGTCGGCCGAGAACCCATCACCGGCACGGCCGTCGCCGCCGCGCACGGTCCAGTCCGACAAACCGGCCCGGTCGAGTTCCCGACGCACCGTCGCCGCCGCCACCCTCGGCTCGACACACGGGGTATCGAGGAGCTGGGCAAACACGGCATCCCGGAACTGCTGGAGCCGGGCGTTCAGGTCGCCGGCCGGCGGCGGCGCGATGGTGGGGGGCGTGGCCGCGGCCGGCGCCAGGTTGAGCCGGGTGCAGATGTCCTCGCCGGGGGCGGTCGGGAAGACGCCTGCCACCCCGGAGTTGAGGACGCACTGGACCAGCGCCGGCACCTCGACACCACTGCCGAAGGCACCGTCGCGCCAGAGGTCGGCGCAGGCGGCGATCGGCCCGCGCTCGTCGACGATCGCCACCGCGGTGTTCGACCTCTCGTCGGCCCGCTCGTAGCAGGCGACCCGTAAGGGCTTGGTGACGTCGCCCCGCAGCAGGCCATAGGCGGCGGCACCGCCGACAAGGCTCGTGAGCAGGATGGCAGGCACTAGTCGCCTCCCCCGCCGGCGCGGCGCCAGCGCCGGCCGTCGCGCCGGGGCGCCGGCGGGGTCGGAGGTGATCCGGCGAAAGAGCAGCGGGTCGGAGCGCAAGCGCGCCAGCTGATCGGCCGGCACCGGGTTCACGGCCCTCAGCCGGTCCAACGGGTCGCTGAAGTTGATCACTGCTCTCGACCCCCCTCCGCTTGCCGACGGGTGCGTTCACCACCTTCTTGTCCATCCCGGCGCTCTTCTTTCTCTATTTCCCGACCCAGCCGGGTGCGGGCCCGGTGCAGCCGGACGGCCACGGATGCCTCCGCGCACTCGACGATCCCGGCGATCTCGCGGTGCGACAGCTCCTCCCAGACCGCAAGTCGCAAGATTTCCTGGTCGTTGTCCCGGAGGCGGGCGAGCGCGGCCAGCACGGTGCGGCGCTCCTCGGAGGAGATGAGCTCGGCCTCGACGCCGGGGGTCTCCGGCTGCGGGCCCTGCATGCGGACCGACAGGTCGCCGCGACGACGGTTGCCCCGGCGCTGGTTGGCCATCACCCGCCGGGCGACGCCGTACAGCCAGGGCAGGACGGCCTCACCGTCGGGCATCTCCGCCAGACGCCGCCACGCGATGGTGAACACCTCGGCGACGGCGTCCTGGGCGTCGACCGGATCGACGGTCCGCCGGCGAGTGTACGCGGAGACCGCCGCGTAGTGCGACGTGTAGATCGCCTCGAACCGGTCGATCGCCCGTCCCTGGTCATCCCCCACAGCGCCGCCAGCTTCCTTCAATGCCGGCCAATCGCCAAACACTGCCGCGACTCACGGGCCAGCGTGGGCCCAGACGCGGGAAACGGCCGACCCCGAAGGGCCGGCCGTCTCACCAATCCCGACGACCGCGGCGGCTGGGGAGACCGCGGCGCCGGGAAACTTAAGCGATGTAGACCGAAGAGATGGTGTTCTGCCAGTCCCAGGCCATTGCCGGCTCGCCAGCGTAGGGATAGGTCGGACCGGGGTACCACCAGCCGCCCCCGTCCGCGTGCTCGGCCATGTAGACGTAGCAACCGCCGACGATGTAGGAGGACGCCTGGTCCTCGAACCCGTAGTCGCCCAGGTTCTGCCACAAGCCCCTGTCCCAAAACGAGAGCCGGCGGCCGCTGTACCAGTTGTAGTCGTAGAGCCGTAGCGGGCTCGAACAGGAATAGGAGTACGAGTACGCGGCCGTGGCGCCGTAGCCCGTCGAGTCGAGGGCGGCCCGCCGGGGTGCTAGCTGGGCTTCCCGGGCATCGAGCGCCTGCGCCGTACGGAAGCATTCGAGCACGCCGCCCTGCCGCCAGACGAGGCACGCTTTCGCCTCGCCCCAGTCGCCGGCGAGGTCGATAGTACGCCCCTCGAACGAGGCGAGCGCGGCAGCGCGCAGTTCGTTGTTGCGGTTTGGCGAACGCAGATCGACGTTGTCGGGACGCGCACCTCCCTCAGCCTGTGCCGGCCCGACGACCGGAACGAGGAACAAGGCCGTAAGGCCCAACCACCCCAGCACTCTTCTTCTCCGCACCCGTTCTCCCCTATCCGGTGCTACTTCACCCAGTCACCGCCTTGTATGGAGGGGTTATGTCCGCCTTGTCCAACTCCTTTCACTTTTTATCCGATATCTCTGGTCCCGAGCCCGTGGTCGGCTGCGGGACCATCACTTCGACGGTCGTGCCGGTACCGGGACGGGACACCACGGCGATCGACGCGCCGATCAACTCGGCCCGTTCGCGCATCCCGACCAGGCCGTAGGAGTGGCGGTCCTCAGCGCCGGCAGCCGTCTCGTCGTCAAACCCGTGACCGTCGTCGGACACCACCAGGCGGACCCCGCCGTCGATTGTCCCGAGGCGGACCAGGACCGTGGAGGCGCCGGCATGCTTCACGACGTTCTGCAGCGCCTCCTGGGCGATCCGGTACAAGGCCACCTCGACGTGGGGAACCAGCTTCACGGGCTCGACCTCCACGTCCACCTCGAGGCCGACCAGGCTCCGCCCAAGGCTCTCCAGGCCGGGACCGAGACCGAGGTCGTCGAGCACGAACGGACGAAGGCCGGTGATGGCCGCCCGGGCCTCATCCAGCGCCGCGGTCGCCAGCTCCTTCGCCGTCGCCAGCTCCCGCCTGACCACGCCGGCGTCGCCGACGGCATCCTCCGCGGCCAACAGGTGGTACCAGAGGCTGACGAGACGCTGGCTGATGCCGTCGTGGATCTCCCCCGCCAGCCGCCGGCGCTCCAGCTCCTGCGCCTCGACCGTGCTAGTGGCAATGCGCTCCAGCATCTCCTCTCTCTCGGCCAGCCGGCGGTACAGGCGGGCGTTCTCGATGGTCCGGGCCATGAGGTTCGCTACCTGCGTCAGCAGGGCGAGGTCCGCATCGCCGTAGTTGCGCGCCTTCCGGGAGTGCACGTTCAGGACGCCCACGACTCGGCCCCGCGCCAGCATCGGAACCGACACCATCGACGTGAAGTCCTGGCCGCGCAGCCCGGGGATGTAGCGGTAGCGGCTGTCCTTCCACTTGTCAGGCACGACCGCGGGTTGGGCGTGCTTGGCGACCCAGCCGGAGATCCCCTCGCCGAGCGCGAGCTGGACGCTGCCCACCTGCTCGTCGAAGGGCGGCGTCGCTCCGGCCAGCACCACCCGCCGCAGCTCCTCGTCGACGAGGTGGACGAAGCAGACATCTGACCCTGTGGCCGCCGTCACCAGGCCGGCGACCCGCTGGCTGACCTCTCCCACGTCGAGGTCGGCGGATGTCACCTCAATGATGTGCTCGAGTAGCTCCAGCCCATCGCTCTGGTGACGATCGGACAGGTTCTGGCCTGGCGGATCGTCGCCAGTTGCGTAGGGGCTCAATGGAAGATGCCCTCCCGCAGGGCGACGGCGACGGCCTGGGCCCGGTCGGACACCTCCAGCTTGCGGTAGACGCCTCGAGCATGGGTCTTGACCGTGTCCTCGCCGATCGACAGGCGCAGGGCGATGGCCCGGTTCGAAAGGCCCCGGACCATGAGGCCCAGCACCTCGCTTTCCCGCTGGGTCAGGCCGGCGCGGGCCCCCGGCCAGAACTCGCCACTCTGAAGACGAGCCGCGGTCATCGCCACCCGCCCGGCCAGGGACGAGTCGACGGCCACATCGCCGTCCATGACCCGGTCGAGGTGGTCGGCCAGCTCGGGGCCGGTCGTGGTCTTCAGGAGGAAGCCGGAGGCGCCGACCCGCAGGGCCTGGAAGAGGTACTGCTCGTCGTCGTACACGGTGAAGAACACGACCTTGATACTGGGATGGCGTTTCACCAGCTCGGCGCACAGGTCCAACCCGCTGGCGCCCCGGAGGCGGATGTCGAGGAGGACGACATCGGGCTGGCGCTCGGCCGCCAGGCGGAGCGCGTCCTCCCCGGTGGTCGTGGCCGCAGCGATGACCACGCGGCTGCTCTGGGAGGCGAGCATCGAGGCGAGGCCTTCGAGGACCACCTGGTGGTCGTCGACCAGCAGCAGGCGCACCGGAGGGCGGTGACCATCGACGGCCGGGACGACCGACAGGTTCTCACCCATGGGATCCACCTTAGGGGTGAGGCGCGGCAAACTCCGAACCCGTAGGATTTCCCAACTCACCCCTTGGCGGTCGACGCCCCAGAATCGAGGCACATGTCCGTTACCGAGCACGCAACCGTGACCAACATCAGGCCACCGGCCAGCCCGGTGCAGATCGTGCCGTCGGTACTGCCGGCGGACTACTCCAAGCTGGGCACCGAAGTCGCCGCTCTGGATGCCGCAGGGGTCGACAAGATCCAGTGGGATGTCATGGACGGCGTGTTCGTGCCGAACCTCACCTTCGGGCCCGATGTCATCAAGGCGTGCCGGCCGTACTCGAACGTGCCCTTCGAGGCCCATCTCATGGTCGTCAACCCCGACGCGATGATGCTCCAGTACCTCGACGCCGGCTGCGAGATGCTCATCGTCCACGCCGAGACCACGACGCACCTGCACAAGACCCTCTCCACCATCCGTGACGCCGGCGGCAGGACGGGCGTGGCCCTGAACCCGCACACGCCGCTCACCGTCGTGGAGCACGTGCTCGACCTGGTCGACATGGTGCTCGTCATGACCGTCAACCCCGGCTTCGGCGGCCAGGCGTACATTGCCACCATGGAGCCCAAGATCCGCGAGGCGGCCACGATGATCGAGGCGAGTGGCCTCAACATCGACCTCGAGGTCGACGGTGGCATCTCACCGGCCACCATCGCCGGTGCGGCCTCGGCCGGCGCCCGGGTGTTCATTGCCGGGAGCGCGCTGTACAAGTACGAGGGCGGCCTTACCGCCGCGGTGACCGAGCTCCGACGCCTGGCCGAAGCGGCCCTGGCCGCGTGACCGGCCCGGAAGGCCGGTCTGGCAAACACTCCGCGAGCGACCATCGCCAGATGGTCGCTGGATGACGTTCTGACAGAAGGGGAGAATCTGATGCCCGACAAGCAGGTCAACCTCCAGCGCGCCTGGCGCAGCGGTGGCGACGGTCCTGGCCGTCCCATCATGCTGGCCATCGCCGGCGACAGCGCGGCCGGCAAGACCACGATCACCAAGGGTCTCGTCGACTCGCTCGGCGCGGACCGGATCACGTCGATCTGTGTCGACGACTATCACCGCTATGACCGGCTCGAGCGCAAGAACCTCCCGTTCACGCCGCTGCACCCCGACTGCAACTACCTCGAGATCATGGAGCAGCACCTCCAGCTACTCGCTCTCGGCCACCCCATCCTGAAGCCGGTCTACAACCACCACGACGGCACCCTGGGCCGCCCGGTGCTGGTCGAGCCGCGTGAGTACGTGATCATCGAGGGGCTGCTGCCCCTCTACTCCAAGCTGGCCCGGGCCTGCTTCGACGCCACCGTCTACCTCGACCCGCCGGAGTCCGTGCGGTACGACTGGAAGATCAAGCGGGACACGTCGAAGCGGGGCTACACCACCGAGCAGGTCCTCGCCGACCTCGAGAAGCGTGAGCCCGAGTCGGCCCAGTTCATCCGCCCCCAGCGGTCGCAGGCCGACATCGTCATCCGCTTCGACAAGATAGAAGGGCGCGACGAGAAGGAGCCGCTGTCGGCCACGCTGCTCTTGCGCCCGACGATCTCCCACCCCGACCTGGCCAACATCCTCACCGACGACCACCGCGAGGCCATGCACCTCAAGCTGAGCCGCGACGACGACGGTAAGCCGGTCGACGCCCTCCACATCCACTCCTACGCCCCGCGCGATATCACCAGAGAAGTGGAGCAGGAGATCTGGAAGGAGCTCAACATCGACGAGCAGGTGCCGGACTCCCTGGGCACCATTGAGGCCGGCAAGCGCAG
>JANMRJ010000728.1:0-7399 GCA_031370985.1 Acidimicrobiales bacterium | reverse complement strand
GCGCCGCCGGTGTAGCCGACCTCGGTCGGGATGAAGTTGAGCACGTTGCCGTCCGTGTGCACGTTCGGCAGGGCGGCCAGCAGGCGGGCCGTCTGGATGGCCGGCGTCGCGCCGGTCGAGTCGACGATGTGGTAGACGACGTTGCCCTTGCTGATCTGCTGCGCCGCCTGCGGCGACGAGGTGACCTGGGCCGTGGCCTGGTAGCGGACGATCTGCCCGTCGTACAGGCCCGACGCATGGATGGACGCGGGGGTCGCGGCCACGGTCGTGCCGACCGCTAGTGAGAGCATGAGGCCGAGCGCGGCCGTGAGTGAAACCAGTCTCCGCACGAGTAACTCCTTGCCCCGGATCGATCTATCCGAACCGGCGGCGCCGGATCGCCAGGCGATTGTCCGAGCGGCCCGTGACGCGCCGATGGCGTGCGGATGACGCTGGCGTGAAGGATGGGTGTCGTGGCCGGGGTTCGTCGGCGGCCGCCGAACAAGAAAACGAGGACCGGAGGGTGCCTCCGATCCTCGAATGATTCCCCCGGCGGATGGCCGGCCTCCGTACCATAGCCTCTTCCGCCGCTGGGGTCGAGAGGGTTCCCCGTCGCGTGTTGCCGCGCCGCACCGCTGTCGTGCCAGTTGTCGTCGCGCCCTCGAGAGCCGTTGAGCCTCGAGGATCGACCGCTCGACTACGTACCGGCTAGCCGCCGGAAAGCACGACGTTGCCCTTGCCGTCCAAGAACCTCCAGGGACTTGCGCTATCGGCCTGGTCCCGAACGATCGCGAAGCCCGGTCTCGAGACCGACGCCGGCTTCGCGCCGTCGACGCGGTCGAGCTGCAGCGAAGCGATGCGCGCATCCTGAATGGTTCCGAAGACGTAGAACTTGCCGTTTGCGTGGCTGAAGGAAATCGCTGCCGGGTAGGCACCGCCAACGATGTCGTACGCGCCGAGGAGGAGGCGACTACTGGGATCACCGTTGGCAAAGACCATCACCACGAGACGATCGGACAACCGGCCGTTGCCGTCTGCAGCACCACGGCCTCGCCATTCACGTCCGTTCGCAGGACCTCGACGACGTGCTCGACCCGGAGTTCGCTGTCAACCTGCCTGATCGCTTCAGCCAACGTGAGCGTCGGTCCGCAGGCAGCCAGCGAGGCCACGAGCAAGCACGCCCAGATCCCGCGGAACGTTCTGCCCATTGGGCTCTCGCTGGGAGACACTACGACCTGAACTGGGAAGGCAGGGAGCTGGGATAGGTACGTCAGGCGCCGCTGAGCCAGGAGTCACTCACTCCGTCACGTCGAGACGGCGGAGCCGGAGGAGCGCCAGCGCGACAAGAGCCCCGAGCCAGACGAGCACGACCACAAGGCTGAGCCAGCCCGGGAGGGCGCCGATGATGCCGCCGATCTTCAAGTTGTTGCCGAACGTTGTGGCACTGGCTGTCTGCTTCGCGATTGTTGTCGGCATTGGCCGGTTCGGCCTGCTGGCCACGACCGACACACGCTCCTAGCTTCGGGGAC
Organism: Acidimicrobiales bacterium; assembly: GCA_031370985.1. GTDB lineage: Bacteria > Actinomycetota > Acidimicrobiia > Acidimicrobiales > AC-14 > CADCTB01. The sequence goes on along the minus strand of JANMRJ010000728.1, from coordinate 5,891 downwards.
AGGCGGCCATGGTATCGGCATGTTCGTTGCCCGTCTGGTCAGCGCCGGCCTGGACGCTCGTTCGGAGCATGGTGCCACCTGCTGGTGTGATCTCGGCCGCGATGGTCCATTCGGCGGAGATTCCTGGTCCAAGTTTCCAGCCGAGCTGCGCTTCACCGTGGTCATCAAGCCGACCCGTTATGTTAGCCGATTCAAGGAGGCCGTCACTTGGCGTGACCCGGACGACATACGCAGCTCCCGGAAGGGGCGGGTTCGTCGTGATTGCGTAGCACAACTCGTCCACTTTTCCGCCGAATGAGACCGTGTTGACCACGGGTCCGGTTGGGTTGGCCCCGCCGGGGGGCGTGACCCCAGTCGGGCTGCAGGCCACCATGGCGGCCGCGACCGTACCGATGACGAACGCTAGGCGGAAGTTTCCCATCGATGACTCCTCTCGCAGGTGACTACGGTCTGAGAACCCTTGCCATCGCTCGTTGCCGAAGCGATCGGCTCGTCCAGCAGCTTGCGACCCTGGCCGAGCACGACAAGGTGATCGGCAGCTTGCTCGTCATCAGCGACAACGTGGAACTCAGGAGTGCCGTCGTCCTCTCGTCGCGAACGTAGCTCGCGACGAGGAACAAGAACTCGCGCTACGCGATCCACGGCGGGCGGACCGCGAAGTTCGGTCGCGAGGTCGAGCGGCTGGCCGAGATCGAAGCCAGCCCTCGGCGAATGCGGTTGCGTCCCATCGACCACCGCACTGATGCCACCGGGGCAATGCCGAAGATCAACCGCGACTCGGAAGCCATGCCCAGCAGAGTTGCAGGTCGGACCTGCTGGGATCGGTGGAGCCACGGATGAAGATGAGCAGATCGCCTGCAACCACCGGCCGGACCACGCCCTGAGGGGCGGTTGGTTTGTATCGCTCGATGAGAAGCGGGGTGTTCTTCGCGAGGTCGAAGATCTCGAAGTCGGTGTCGTCTTCTCCCCACGCGGCGAGGAAGCGATTCCCGACCGACGGGTAGTTGAGCCCGACCTGGGCCTCAAAGGTGATGGGGGTCGTGGCCGCTTGGCCAAGGGAGCGTCGAACCAGGACGCCCCAGTTGAAGACGTTGCCCGAAGTCTGCTTCCAGACCACGGTGTCGCCACTGATGACCGGCATGGCAGCCCTACCAGTATCGTCGAGGCGGCGTGGTGTCGTGCCGGTCGCCCCGAGATCGAACAGGTACACGTGAAAGGCCTCGTCAGATGTGCCGGAGTGCTCGACCGTGCCGTAGACGAGCCGACCGTCAGCGCTCGCGAACGGGAACCAGTACTCGGCACGCGCCGGATCCGAGGACTGGAGGTCCCGCGTAGTCCGCGAGCCGATCGAGTAGCTTCGGAGCTGGTAGCGGAGGCCAGCGGATGTCTTGTGCACGGCAGTCCAGACGAGCTGGTCGTCCGTCAGCGCGAGGAACGGAACCGGCGATGTGGCACCACCTGGTCCGTCACTGGTGTCCACGGCCACGGGCTTGAGTCCGGCTCCGGGCAAGAACCACACACGCCATCCGCCAACCCCATAGAGGGCCCGGTTCGCCTCGACAAACGCGTAGTGCCCGTTGCGGACCGCGATGGTCTCCAACAGCGAATCTCGATGAGGATTCTGAAAGGCGGGTGCTGGCGGGGGGCCGTCCGGGACGTAACGATAGAGGTCCGGAGCTGCCCCCGCGGACGCGTTGGCAGCTCCCGTGGACCAGACGATCTCGTGACCGTCCGTCTGGGCATCGAGCATCGGCGTCGTGTACTGCTGTGCAATCGGATGAACGTCGATCTGGGTGACGGTGGGGCTGCCGCTCGGAGGCACGCTCCGTGGCGTCGATGACGGCGCCACGGAGGGAGAACCCGTCGCGACCACGCTCGGGGTGGGCTGCGAGCCGCAGGCGGCGACTGCGGTGCCAAGTGCAACCGCAAGCACCAGCACCACCGCGCGTCCGCGCAGCCCCAAGCTCACCAGATCACCCAGTTCGGAGCGTGCACAGGATTGCTCTTGGTGATGGTGTAGTAGACATCGAAGGCCGGGTCGCTGTACGTTCCGGTGCTTCCGCCATAACCGCCCGACCCGTCGTTGTAGTTGACCGTCGGGCCCCGCGTGCCGTCCCAATACGCGTACCAGCCACTCAGAACGATGTAGTGCCCGGCCTGGTTGGGAGTCGGCCAGCTGGTCAGCCAATAGAACGCGCCCGGATCGTGCGGTGCGACGCCAGCGGCCATGGGCATGCGGTAGGTCGTGACGTCTGTGCGGAGCTTGGCGTGCCAGTCCGAACCACCAGTGGGCTGGTACTCGGCGTAGACGAAACCGGCCGGCATGTGCCCCGCCGCCGCCCCATTGAGGCCGTAACGCACCCGCCAGACGTAGGTCTGCCCATCGTTGTCGGTGCTGGTCCAGGTCGAGCTGATGGACTGCTGAGCGTACTTATTGTTCGCGTTTGTGGTGCCGCCCGTACTGCTGTTGAAGATTCCCACGCGTAGTTGGCCACCGTCTGCTCCGCTGCGGGTCCGCAGTCGAGACTGGCCGTGGTCGTGAACCCGGTCGCTCCAGACAGGTCGACGCCAATCGCTGACCCATCTCGGTTGCGCCCTCCCCTCAGCTGGCATGTCGCCGAGTGCCCGGGCCTGCTGAGCCTCGGTCAGTATCAGCTCACCCGGTAGTGGAATCGCCGACTTGCTGGGCCACGGCCGGACCTCGTCGCTAAATTGCAGGCTCAGTGGTCCGGAACGCTCATGGAGCACCGCTCCCTCCCGGGCCAGCGCAGTCGGCCGCGACCGCACTGCCGCAGATCAGTAGGTCGTGGTTGAGTACGAGCACGTGGTGGCGTCCCGCCACCGAATAGGCGATTTCGATCCCCCTCCAGCCGCCGCCATCATGGCTCTGGAGTCCGAGACCGATGAGAAGCTCTGTGTAAGGCGCGCTTGGTGCGTCGGTGCAGGCCGTCTTGACCGAGTAGCCATCGATCTCTGCCAAGGGGTCCGGAACCACGTCGCGTGGTGGCGGAAACTCGGGGACGCCGATGATGCTCGTGTGCTGGTTCGTCGCGAGGAACTCGCGGACCTTGGTGCCGAGGAGCCGGAAGCCGCTCCCGACCGCCGTCGAAGGCCCAACCGATTCGAGGACGGCCGGGTCGGAGCCTGACGCGAGACAGAGACGCAGCCCGTACGTCCAGGTTCCGGTCGGTGACCCAGCAGGATCGGCGGCCATTCTCTCGTAGCCGGGGCGGTCGAGCGATGCCAGACGCCCATCGCCGTCACCATGTCGATCCGGCTGGGTCACGGCCACGAACGCGAGGCCCAGGGCGGCGACCGCCCCAAGCCCCACGATCGAAAACTTCACCCAGGTCGGGATCACCGGCTCGAGTTCATGTTGCTGGCCAGAGTTGGAGTCGCGTTGTCGCCGCAGACCTTGCCGGTGGCCACGAGACGGTAGTTGAGGGTATGCGATGACGAATAGCCCGTGTCCACTGACAGATTTATCCCGAGCAGCGGCGAAATCTGCACGCCGCCGCCCAGCGAGAAGTTGTTCCCCGAGGTCGACACACGCGTCCACACACCTGCGGGCACCTGAACGCAGTACGTGAAGCTCGTGTTGGATACGTTTGTCGACTGGTACCCGCCGGTGGCGTACTGAACGCGCTCCCACCAGTCGTTCGTATAGCCGCTCTGGCACGCCAAGCGGTACTTGCCGTAGCGCTCTTCCACGCGGTAGTCGCGGTAGCTAACCGATTCGACCCACGTGAAGCTCACCCCGTTCGTCACGGTCGAAGACCCGCTGGCGCTCCAGCTTCCATAGGCGCCGCTCGAGCTGATGGCGGCTCCGAGGGTCCACCCGTGCGACGAGTCATCCGTCATCCACCCGGTGTCCGCCCCGTAGGGACGCGTGTATCCGATTACGACCATCGCGTCATAGGTCGATTGCAGAACGTAGCTACAAGGGTACAGGGGGCCCACACTTGGGTTGATCGCGTTTGAGCGAGCGCCAACCCAGCCGGCCTGTACCGACGAGGGCGCGTCCTTCGCAACGAGCCGAATCGACGCGACGGCCGTGGCGGGCGAGGCCGCGGACGATGATAGGGCCGTGCCTCCAATGTGAGCAGGAAACGCCCACCTGCCTTGGGACGTTGAGGTCCAGCCTATAGCCTCAAGGTTGACAACTCCGTCCGGTCCGACGTAGTCGGCTCTGATCTTGCTGGCGTCGACACGTAGCGTGAAGGAGCCATCCGGGCCGGCTGCTACCCACCCAACGGTCGGCGTCGGAACCGCCGAGCCGATTCGAAGGGTTCGGTTGTAGGTTTCGTTCGGCCACGCCATGACCGCGACGGTGCCGGATGCTGGCTGGCCGTAAGAGTCGGTGAGCTGGCCCGTAGCCACGACCGGACCGTCGGTCGGGGCCTGCAGCACCGATGGGTCGACTCCCAGAGGCGGTCCGGCTTGAGCAGGCAAGGCTGGAGAAGCCGCGAAGGTCAGCGTCGGCGACGTGAGGCCGACAACGAGAATGACAAGCAGCTTGCGTAGCATTGGGTCCCTCCTCTTTCTGGCTCGATAGGGCATGTTGTTCCTCCTGTGCGCGGCCAATCGAAGGCTCCTTGGTGAGTAGGCGTAGCCTCCCCGATGGCGATCCTCCACTCCGCCCCCCTTGGACGGACCGGGCGGGCGGAACAGTTCATCGTGGCTTCACCGAGCTGAACCGATCGTTGTAGGCGTCGCCGACGTAGCTGACCCACTGGCCCGCATTGAAGCGATAGGGAAACCCTCCCTCGTAGCTGTGCTCGAAGAACGTGCCGCCGTTGCCGGCCTGGCCCTGGAACGAGCTGATCCGGTCGTTCCAGCCGATGACCGAGAGGTCGTCGTAGGGCACCGACAGGTAGGCCGAGGCGCCCCCGTAGTTGAGGTCGGCAAAGATCCGCACGTAGTTGGTCGCCAAGGTCGTCGCGAGCGCTCCCGGGCCGGCCGGCGCCGGGGCGGCCAGCCGACGGGCAACCGCGGCCTCGAGCTCCGCCGCCGTGCGGTAGCAGTGGATCCGCGGGAAGTCGAAGTCCTCGCACTGGTAGCGCCCGACGTCGACGGCGGGGATCGGCCGGCCCCCCAGGTCAGCCGCGATGACCGGCCCGCTCGCCGCGTCGGTCGAGCGTGCGTACACTCCGACCATGACGAGCGCGAGCGCGACGGCCAGCATCCCCGCCGTTCGACTGAGGCGTACCACGTTGACCTCCCCCGGGGCGTATTGGGCGCCTCGTGACGTTGAGCCTACGGCCATGAGCAGCCCGAGCCAAGGGGGCAGAACCCTCGGGCAACCATGGGGAAAACCCTATGGCTGGCGAGCGTGGGGGCGGAGCGACCTTCGCGATCGGTTGGCGAGGGCGCTCGCCGCGCTCGGCCTCGCTGTCGCGATCTGGGGTGTCATGACCGCCGCCATGGGGATACCCGAACCGGGCATCTTCGGGGATTCTTCAGGGGGACTCGTCCGCGAAGTCCTCCCTGGTGGACCGGCCTGGCACTCCGGCATCCGCCAGGGTCAGGCCGTCGTTGAGATCACCAGCGGCGAGTCAGCGCTCGACTGGGTCCTGCATGCGCGAGGATCCGGCATCGACCACTTCGTGACCGTCCGGAACGCGACGGCGGAGCTGCGCGGGACGACCCCGCTCGCCCTGGTCGCGCTGCTTGTGGCGCTCGTCGCCGTGGCAGCTGCGTTCCGCCGGCTGCGTCCGGCGGCCGCTGCCGCGAGCCTGGCCGGAGCGGTCGGTGCCGTCCCGCTCATGTTCGCCGGCAATCCCGTCATCTCATCGATCGGTGGGCTCCTGATGTTCGGCCTGCCGGTCGGGTGGCTCGTCGCGGTGAGACTCCGGCACGGCGCGCTGCGCGTGGTCGTCCTCGCCGTGGCG
>JANMRJ010000727.1:0-1561 GCA_031370985.1 Acidimicrobiales bacterium | reverse complement strand
CACGACTCGTGCGCAGGCGGCATGTTCGGGCCGTGCGGGATGAACTTGTCCCAGCCGTTCGGGCTCGTGCCCCCGCGGGTCCCGATGCTCCCAGTGAGCGCAAGGACGAACCAGAGCGCGCGCGCCACGGCCCAGCCGCCGTAGTTGCCGGCCGCGGCCGAACGCCAGACATGGGCAGCGAGCCGGCCGTCGCACTGCGCGACGATCCTGGCCATCTCCTTGATGTTCTCGACCGGAATCTGCGCCTCGGCCGCGGCGAACTCGAAGGTGAACGACGCGTAGTCCTCGGTTAGCAGATCGAGGAAGGTCGTGAAGTTCCGTGGAGCGTCCGGGTGCACGTTCTCCAGGTAGACGTCCCAGTTGAACCAGCGCTCGAGGTAGGCCGCGTCGATCTGCCTGGTTTGCAACAGGTGTGCGGCGATGGCGAGCAGTATCGCGGCCTCGCTGCCCGGCCACGGCGCCACCCACAGGTCGGCGTGGGATGCGGTGTTGGACATGCGTGGATCGACCACGATCAGCTTCGCGCCGTCGAGCTTGCCTTCCATGATGCGCTGGGCGTGTGGGTTGAAGTAGTGCCCGGTCTCCAGGTGGCTCGACAACAGCAGGATCACCTTGGCGTTCGCGTAGTCAGGCGAAGGCCGGTCGAAGCCGCCCCACAACGACTGGCCGAGTCTGGCTCCTGACGAGCAGATGTTGGTGTGGCTGTTGTGCCCGTCAACTCCCCAGGCCATCAGGAAACGCTCGGCGAAGCCGTCCTCGCCCGGCCGTCCCACGTGATACATGACCTCGTTGTTGCGGCCCTCGACAATGGCGGTGCGGATCCGGCCGGCGATGTCGTCAAGTGCTTCGTCCCAGGAGACCTGTCGCCACTCGCCTGCACCCCGCTCTCCGACTCGCTTGAGCGGGTGCAGGATGCGCTCAGGGTCGTTGATCTGATTGATCGTGGCCGGGCCCTTGGCGCAGTTGCGGCCACGTGAGCCGGGATGCGCCGGGTTGCCCTCCACCTTCTTGATGGACAGGTCTTCCTTGTCGACGTAAGCAAGCAGGCCGCAGGCCGACTCGCAGTTGAAGCACGTGGTCGGGATGAGCATGAACTCGCGCGGGACCTTGCGCGGGTGCGCCTTCGCGTCGTACTGCACGAAGGAATCCCACTGCTCCGGCGGTGGGTAGTTGCGCAGGTTCTCGTGCCGGCGCGCTCCAGGCAGGTCGTAGTCATCCCCAGGAGGCGCAGCTATGGGCGGCCGCGAAGGAGCGGTCACCGGGGCGGCCTCTGACCTGCTCTCGGTCGTCACGTAGTCTCCTTGCTCACGAGAGGGGAATGTCCTGGCCGGCCCGCACGAAAACGCTCTCGTAGGCCAACAAGGACAACTGGACAAGCAGGCCGGCCACCACGGCCGCCACGAGCACCTCGCCGGCCCACGAGGCAGCTCCCACCGCTGCGGCTGCGGCGGTCACGCCGACAGCAGCCAGCCAGAACATCCGCGCGTAGCGCCCATGGGTAACCAGGTGCGCCGCAGCCGCCGCGTAGCGGAAGGTGGAGACGGCGTCCTCGCCGGAGACG
>JANMRJ010000723.1:0-6397 GCA_031370985.1 Acidimicrobiales bacterium | reverse complement strand
GGACCGGCCGGTCGCACCGCGCCGGCCAGGACGGCGCGCCCCGGCCGGGCGACGAACACCTCGGCGGGCGCCTCGGGTGTCGGCGTCTGCGCCGGCGCTGGCAGCAGGTAGGAGTCGGGCGGCACGAGCTTGAGCCCGTCGCCGGCGGGCACCACCCGCCACTCGCCGGCCTCCGACGACGCCAGCTCCGTCCCACTGGCATCGAGCACCCGGAACCGGCCGGTGACCCCCACGGTGGACGACTTCAGGGCCACCGCCACCCGGAGGGTGGCTGGCAGCCGGTCCGCGGCCGCCGTCGGGCGGACGCCGTAGTAGGTGGCCAGGATCTCGGCCGCTGACCGGCCGGCGTTGGCCATCTCCAGCGCTCCGTTCTGGCTCATGGCCTGGGGGCCGTTGGCGGTCGAGGAGTAGCTGGCCCTGATCGGCTGCCCGCCGGCCAGGAGGGCCTTGCCGGCGGTGGCCTCGACCGCACCCAACCAGCCGTAGCCCTTGGCCCGGCGCTCGGCGTCGAGGCCCCGGTACACCTGGCACGTCGAGGTGGCGCAGATGTCGGCGCCGACGGCCCGCCACCGGGCGTCGCCGGTCAGCGCCGTGTGGGCCGCGTAGGTGCGGGCCGCGATGGCCTGGGCCTGGAGGGCGGCGGCGGGCCAGCTCGGCGGCACCTCGTCGATGCCCCGCACGTAGTCCTCCAGGCCGAGGTGGTCGACGACGGCCAGGCCGGCGCCGTTCCTGCGCACCTCGATCGTCCCCCGGTAGGTGCCGGCGCCGGTGACGGTGATCCCCTCGCCGGAGGCGAGCGGCTCGAAGCGCACCGCACCCGGAAGCTGCGCTGGGAGGCCGCGCTCGATGCCCATGGCCGCGCCCGGAGTGACCGCGACGACCGTGGCCGACAGGGCGACGAACCGCAATGCGCGCTTCGACGCGCGTCGGCAGGCGAGAATGCGGCGACCCCCAGGTCGGTGGCGACGGACGAACGGAAGGTAGTCGACGCAGACATCTATGTCCACTATTCGAATAGATGCAGTTGTCAAGCAGCTTGACGAAGTCGTCGCCGATGCCCGGCTGCGCCGGGACCGGTTGGGATGGTTCGCGGCCATGTACGCCCAGGTCACCAGGACCGTCCGCGCTCAGGTGGCCGCCGGCCGGTTCGACGACGCCGGCCGCATGGAGGAGTTCGTCGCCCGGTTCGCGGCCCGGTACCTCGGCCCGCTCGGGGGCGCCGCGACGCCCCGATGCTGGCGGGTCGCCTTCGACGCGGCCCGAACGAGCGACCAGGTCATCCTCCAGCACCTCTTGCTGGGCATCAACGCCCACATCAACCTCGACCTGGCCGTCGTCGCCGCCGAAGTTTGCCCCGGTGAGCAGATCCACGCCCTGCGCGACGACTTCATGGGCATCAATGCCGTGCTCTCCGCGCTCCTGCCCAAGGTGCGGGCGTGCATCGGCCGGTTCTCGCCGCTGCTCGACGTGATCGACCGCGTGGGTGGTGCCAACGACGACGAGATGCTGCACTTCAGCATCCGCGTGGCGCGTGACGAGGCATGGCAGCAAGCGGTGACGCTCGCCCGAACCGCCGACGACATCCGCCGGGCCCAGCTGATCGACTCCCTCGACCGTCAAGTGGCCGTGCTGTCCAAGCTGCTGGCCCACCCCGGCGGGCTGCTGCAGCGGGCGGTCGACATGGTGGGGGCGACGGAGTCCGAGAACGTCGTCGCGATTCATGGATGCCCTCGGCCAGGTAACGCCCGACTCGCCGTAACGTCGGAGGTATGCCGACCGCCCTGGACAGAGCCGTCCTGGATAGGGCCACCACCGCCTTGGCCCGCCACCTGGCCGAACTGGGCGGCGAGGCGCGGTCGGGGATCGTCTCCTCGTCGTGGTGGAGCGAGCGGATGCTCGAGTGGGCGATGTCACACCCGTCGTTCAAGACGCAGCTGTTCCGGTTCGTCGATGTGTTCCCGGCCACGACCGGCGGCGACGATGTCATGCGCCACCTCGACGAGTACCTCCACGGCGGGGCCGGCATCCCGAAGTTCCTCGACCTGGGCCTCGGCCTGGCCGACCATGTCCCCCTGGGCAAGGCGGCGGCGGCCGCCCTGGCCCGGCGCAGCATCTCCCGGGTGGCGGAGCAGTTCATCGTCGGCCAGACGCCGGCCGAAGCGGTGCCGGGGCTGCGCCGGCTGTGGGCCGGCGGCAGCGCGTCGACCGTCGACCTGCTGGGCGAGAAGACCCTCACCGAGGCCGACGCCGATCGCTACGCATCCCGGGTCGCCAACCTCCTGCGGACCCTCGCCGCGGCCGCCCCTGGATGGGGGGCGAACCCCACCCTTGAGAGCGACGATGTCGGTGCGCTGCCCCGGGTCAACATCAGCATCAAGTCGACCGCCCTGGCTACGCGGTTCGCCCCCCTCACCCGGGCCGACGGCATTGCCGGCGCCAAGGCCCGCCTCCGGCCACTGTTGCTGGAGGCGGTGGCGGCCGGCGCCTACGTCCACTTCGACGCCGAGCACTACGACGTCAAGGACCTCACGCTCGAGCTCTTTCGGGACCTCCTTGACGAGCCGGCGTTTGCCGGCCTCGACGCCGGCATCGTCGTCCAGGCCTACCTGAAGGACGCTCGCGACGACCTGGCCGACCTCATCGCCTGGTCCACCGGCCGGATCCGGCCCGTCACCGTGCGGCTGGTCAAGGGCGCCTACTGGGACACCGAGACCGTTCAGTCCCAAGCTGAGGGCTGGCCCGTGCCGGTGTTCTCCGACAAGGTCGAGACCGACGCCAACTACGAGCGTTGCAGCCGCCTGCTCCACGACAACCACGGCACGGTCCGGGCCGCGTTCGGCACCCACAACCTCCGCTCGCTGGCCTACGCCGTCGAGTACGGCCGTGCGGTCGGCGTCCCCGACAACGGCTACGAGATCCAGCTGCTCTACGGGATGGCCGAGCCGCTGCACGCCGCGGTGCGCAAGCTGGGCCTGCGCCTGCGGGTCTACGCGCCGGTGGGGGAGCTGGTGGGGGGCATGGCCTACCTGGTCCGCCGGCTGCTGGAGAACACGGCGAACGAGAGCTTCGTCCGCCGGCGGTTCGTGGAGGGCCAGGATCTCGACGCCCTGCTGGCCCCGCCGGCGGTCGACCACCTCCCCGATCGGGAGCCGGTGGTCCACCGTATGGCCACCGACCCGGTGGCGCCGGCGCCGTACGAGCCCGAGCCACCGGCGGAGTGGCGCCGGGCGACCGTACGGGCGGCCATGGGCGCGGCCGTCGCCGGCCTGGGGGACGGCCACCTGCAACTGGCGGTGCCGGCCGGCATCGGCGGCCGGCCGGTCACGACTGCCGGCGAGATCGTGTCGTGCGACCCGGCGTGCCCGTCGACCGTCGTGGCCCGGTCGGCCCGCTGCGGGCCTGACGAGGCGGACGAGGCACTCGACGCCGCCCGCCGGGCGTGGCCGTCGTGGCGCCGGCTGCCGGCCCGCCGGCGGGCCGCGGTGCTGTTCGACGCCGCGGAGTGGATGCGCCGGCGCCGCACCGAGCTGGCCGCCCTGGAGGTCCTCGAGGCCGGCAAGCCCTGGCGCGACGCGGATGCGGATGTCTGCGAGGCCATCGACTTCTGCGAGTACTACGGGCGGGAGGCCATCCGCCTGGACGAGGGCGGCGCGGTGCAGTCACCGCCGGGTGAGCACAACCGCCTCAGCTACCACGCCCGGGGGATCGGCGTGGTCATCGCCCCCTGGAACTTCCCCCTCGCCATCCCCACCGGCATGGTGGCCGCCGCCCTGGTGACCGGCAATGCCGTGCTGTTCAAGCCGGCGGAGCAGACCCCGGCCATCGCCTCCAAGCTGGTCGAAGCGCTTGTCGCTGGCGGCCTGCCCGATGGGGTGCTCGGGTTCCTACCCGGCCTCGGCGAGGAGGTGGGCGCCTACCTGGTCTCCCACCCCGACGTGGCCTTCGTCGCCTTCACCGGCTCCAAGCCGGTCGGGCTGGGCATTCTCGAGGCGGCGGCGGTCGTGCGGCCCGGCCAGCGCCACATCAAGCGGGTGATCGCCGAGATGGGCGGCAAGAACGCCCTGATCGTCGATGCCGACGCCGACCTCGACCAGGCGGTGCCCATCGCCGTTGGCTCGGCGTTTGGGTACGCCGGCCAGAAGTGCTCGGCCTGCTCCCGGCTCATCGTGCTCGACGAGATCTACGACGAAATGGTCGAGCGCCTGGTCGGCGCCACCCGCCTGCTGCACGTCGGCCACCCGCGCCACATGGCCGTCGATGTCGGGCCGCTCATCGACGCCGAGGCTCACGCCCGGGTGCGGTCCTACGTGGCGCTGGCGCCCACCGAGGGCGAGGTCGTCCTGTCCGTCGACGACGTGCCGGCGCAGGGGTTCTTCGTGGGGCCGACGGTCGTGGCCGGCGTCCGGCCGGGTGGACGCCTGGCGACCGAGGAGATCTTCGGGCCGGTCCTGAGCGTGTTCCGGGCCGGCTCCTTCGACGAGGCCCTAGCGCTGGCCAACGACACCGACTTCGCCCTCACCGCCGGCGTGGTGTCCCGGTCGCCGGCCCACATCCGCCTCGCTACCGCCGAACTGCGGGCGGGCAACGTCTACGTCAACCGCTCGATCACCGGTGCGGTTGTCGGCCGCCAGCCGTTCGGGGGCTACGGCCTGTCCGGGGTCGGGTCCAAGGCCGGCGGCCCCGACTACCTCCTCCAGTTCGTCGAACCCCGCGCCGTGAGCGAGAACACGCTGCGCCAGGGCTTCGCCCCCGCCGAGCCGTCGCCGAACTCTCGGGCGTGATTGGGAAGTGGACGCGACTGGACTTGAACCAGCGACCTCCTGCGTGTCGAGCAGGCGCTCTGCCGGGCTGAGCTACGCGTCCCCGGTGCGTTCAGGATGATAGTGCCATCCAGACGACCGGCGAGGGAGTGTCCGCTGCCCTGGCCTCGGCAGATGGGGCAGCCGTGGCAAGGACTGCCGCCTCGACTGCTTCGCGACTGGCTCATCGTGTCCCGCCGACCCCTCCTCCATAGCGCCAATCCTTGCATAGGGCCAAGGCCGGCGGACAGCCTCCCTTCGGCATCAGCCGGCGAGGCGCGAGACTGGCGGTGGGAGGACGACATGACTGACGACAGCGGGTTGCAGGTGTTGGACGAGGAGGAGTGCCTCGCGCTCCTCGCCGGCGCGCAGGTGGGCCGGGTCGGCGTCGTGGTCGACGGGCAACCGCTCGTCTTCCCGGTGAACTACGCCTTCGTCGCCGGCAGCGTGGTGGTGCGCACCGCCTTCGGCACCCTGCTGACCGGCGCGTCGCTCGCGCTGGTGGCCTTCGAGATCGACGGGTTTGACCCCGCCGGCCACAGCGGCTGGAGCGTCATGGTGCAGGGCGTTGGCCACGACATCACCGACGCGCTCGATACGAAGTCGGAGCACCTTCAGACCGTGGAGATGTCGCCGTGGGCGCCCGGACCCAAGCCCAGGCTCCTGCGCATCGACGCGAACAGCATCACCGGCCGGCGTTTCGGCGGTTCGCTCTAGGGCGGACAGCGGTACGGCCGGCGGTGCGCTGGGTTATTTCCCCTTGCCCATCGCCACCGCCACGATGATCCCGACCACGACGATCGCAACGATCACGAGCAGGACTATTCCGTCGGAAACCTCACCATTTTTGGACACGTGCCGGAGCATACTGAAACGGTCGCCCGAGTAATTTTTTGGCGGCTTTAGCGCGGGCGCCGGCGGCCACCGCCACCCCCCATGCGGCGGGCGATGGTGTGGGTCGGCTGGAACACGGTGCCTTCGGTGCCGGTGGCTGCCTCGTCGAGGGGGCCCCAGACATCGCTGGCCAGGTCGCGGAGCCGGGGGTCGTTGGAGAACAGCTCAACGGGGGGCTGGCGGATGCCGAGGCGCTTGCGCAGCTTCTCGGCCTCGTCGACCTGGTCCCACAGCAGCAGGCTGACCGCCACGCCCTTCTCGCCGGCCCGAGCGGTGCGGCCCGAGCGGTGGAGATATGCCTTGTGGTCCTCGGGCGGGTCGTAGTGGACGACCACATCGACGCCGTCAATGTCGAGACCGCGAGCGGCCACGTCGGTGGCGACCAAAAGGCCGATGTCGCCGGCGGTGAAGCGCTGGAGCGCCCGCTGGCGGGCGCTCTGGGTGAGATCGCCGTGCAGCACCTCGGACTTGACGCCCTCCTTGCGGAGCTGGAGGACGAGGCGGTCGGCGCCCCGCTTGGTGCGTACGAAGAGGAGCGTCCGGAACACGCCCTGGGCGATCTCGGAGGCGACCTTGACCTTGTCCATCTGGTGAACCTTGAGGAAGCGGTGCTCCATACTCTCGACCGTCGGGGCCTCCGAGGTGACCTCGTGGCGTGCGGGGTCCCGGACGTAGGTCTGCACCAGGTGGTCGATGTCGCGGTC
>JANMRJ010000706.1:0-1364 GCA_031370985.1 Acidimicrobiales bacterium | reverse complement strand
GCCGTCGCGGTCGCCGTCGATGATGCGTTGCTTCAGCCGGTCCTCGATGGGCCAGCCGCTGCGGTCCTCCTTGACAAGGGTCGACGAGGTCACGCCCTCGAACAGGCCCAGCAGCACCTGGAGGGGGTCGTAGCCGTCGGTGCGGCGGTCGTAGATCAGGTCGAGGCAGACCTCCAACTGGCGCTCGGGGATCTTCGACAGCGGCATGATGCGGGCCGCGTGGACGATGGCCGCGTCGAGACCGGCCTCCACGCACTCGTGGAGGAACACCGAGTTGAGGACGTGGCGGGCGGCGGGCGTGAGGCCGAACGACACGTTGGACAGGCCCAGGATGGTGTGGACGCCGGGCAGCTCGGCCTTGATGCGGCGGATGCCCTCGATGGTCTCGATGCCGTCGCGCCGGCCCTCCTCCATGCCCGTCGAAAGTGGCAGGGCGAGAGCATCGAACAGCAGGTCGCCCGGTTCCAGCCCGTAGCGGTTGACGGCCAGGTCGTGGATGGCCTTGGCCGAGCGCACCTTCCAGTCGGCGGTGCGGGCCTGGCCTTCCTGATCGATGCACGTACAGACGACGGCGGCGCCGTACTCCCGGGCGAGCGACAGGAACCGGTCGAGGCGAGTGCCGGGGGCGTCGCCGTCTTCCAGGTTCACCGAGTTCAGCACGGCCTTGCCGCCGATCCACTGCAGCCCCGCCTCGATCACCTGCGGCTCAGTGGAGTCGAGCATGAGCGGGATGCTGGCCGCAGTGGCGAAACGGACGGCGATCTCGTCCATGTCGGAGGTGCCGTCCTCGCCGGTGAAGTCGACGCACACGTCGAGGACGTGGGCGCCCTCCTTCACCTGGTCGCGGGCCATGGCCACGCAGGTGTCCCAGTCGCTGGCCAACATGGCGTCGCGGAACTTCTTCGACCCGTTGGCGTTGGTGTCTCGCCCACGACGAGGAACGACGTGTCCTGGTGGAACGGGACGGACGAGTAGATCGATGCTGCGCCGGCCTCGTGCGTCGGGCTGCGGCGGGCGGGCTCCAGGTCCTTGCAGCGGTCGACCACGGCCTTCAGGTGCTCGGGGCCGGAGCCGCAGCAGCCGCCGATGACGCTCACGCCCAGCTCGGACACGAAGCCGGCGTGGTGGGTGGCCAGCTGGTCGGGCGTGAGGTCGTAGTGCATCTTCCCGTCGACCACCGACGGCAGGCCGGCGTTGGGCAGGCAGGAGATCGGCACCCGGCAGTGCTGGGAGAGGTGGCGGAGGTGCTCGTGCATCTCCGTCGGGCCGGTGGCGCAGTTGATGCCGATCACGTCGGGGCGCAGTGCGTCGAGGGCGACCAGGGCGGCGCCGATCTCGGTGCCGGGGAGCATGCGCCCGGTGAG
>JANMRJ010000689.1:0-4365 GCA_031370985.1 Acidimicrobiales bacterium | reverse complement strand
ACTTCTCCGTGCCGCCGGTGTACTGATTGGTCGCGACGTTGAACGTCGTGACCGACTTGCCACTGGCCAGGCTGCGCAGCTCCGGGTCGCGCGTGAGGCGCCCGGTCAACAGGACCTTGTTCACGGTCCGCGTCTCCTTCTCGGTCGGCCGGCCTGCGCCGGTCCCGACCCATGCATGCGGCGGGCTATCCCGGCGGACGGCGAAACCCGACGGCATGGCGAACCCTAGCAAGCGGCCCTCACCCGCCACGTATCGGGGGATCACCTGCGACTGCACTGGGCGGTCCGTTCGGCGCGGCACGAGGCTCGGTCGCCGATGCGGCTCTGTCGCCGTCGGGCTGCCCCAGTGATCCGCTCCCGTCGAACCAGCGCTCGTCTGCACCGGAACCATCTCCGGCCGGTGTAACGGGCACGACGCGCGCCTAGTCGTCGTTGGCCTCGAGCACGCCGCGCCCGGTACGCGCCGAGTGCTTCAACGCTGGCGAACCCAGTGTGCAGGCCTACGCCTGGCACCGCCCATTCCGTGCCCAGACGGTCGATCTCGGGCTTGCTCGACCAGCCCAGTACGGGCGTCGCGGTCCGACCCGGGGATGGTCACGAACCGGGCAGCGTCCAGTCGGTCTTCTCCTGGACCCAGATTCGAAGATGTCCATCACTGTCGATTCGCTCGAGGACCTCGAGGCGATAGGCTTCGTTTGTGACCGCGTGCCTCACGGAACCCCAATGCCCGATGCAGAGGGTCCAGCGCGTGGTCCGGGTCATCAAGCAGACCTGATGTCCACACCTCGCGATCGCAGATCTCGCACTGGCAGGTTCTTCCTGAATAGCTCATCGTGTTTTCCCGAGCTTCGCATCGAGGGCTGCTCGTCTAGCCGCCGTTCGAGCCGGTCCAACGAAGTAGTGGTCGAACAGGGCGTCGAGAACGTCCAAGGTCCATTCCGCCTCGCCCGGCTCGACCTCCAGATACTCGCCGGTCGCGGTCGACATATTCGGGTGCGCGGCCATGTTTCCGATCTCGCGAAGGTCGTGTAGGCCTTCCTTTGCGTGAGACGGCAAGCCGGCGTTGGCGATGGCCCACTCGATCTCGTGGAAGAGATCCGAAGGTGGCGCTTTGGACTCCTCACGCAGGACCTGCTGGAGGCATCGGCGCGAGAGTGCCGCGCTCGCCCGAGGGCTGTCGGCAAGGATGAGTCCGGCCTCCACGGCGACGGATCTAAGCGGATCTGGGACTTCCGCTGGGATTGGCGGCCGGGAGGACGTCCTGGGCCAAAGCACCGTCCTCGCTGTGATCACCCAGTCGATCTCTCCTGCCACCGGAATGTCGTATCCCGACTGAAGCTCGATGAACCAACGGCCGCAGCTCGGACAGACGTCGTTGACCACCATCTTGTCAGCTGGTTCGTCCGTCCCGTCCGAGACAGCCCTCGACCACTGGGAGCTGGGAAAGATCTCGACGGTGCAGTGCGGGCATCGCATCGCCGCGATGCTACCAGTCCTCGAACGTGACGCCAATGCACGCCCTGGCTCCCGTTCGCAGCCGGATGGTAGATCTCGGGCTTGCCAGCCCGGTCCGGGGCGACGCGGCCCGATTGCGTCGCCGATTGTATGAGCGTCGCATGCGCAAGCGGGTCGGATGCGCGCTGGCTTAGTGCTCATACTCCAAGACTCGGTATCATGGAGGTCCGTGAGCGCATCTTGGGCCGCTCTGGACGACCGATACGAGTTCAACCCTGGCGCTCGTTTGCTCGTGGTCGATATTCGCACCAGAGCACATCCCATTCGTGAGTCTGAAGGGAGCCAGCCAAGCACGCTGCGCGGCGTGCTTACGAATGTGTCGTGATGACAGCTACATACTGCCTGAGAGCGTATGAACGACGTCATCGGACTCATCGCGTTGTGGAGTACCGATGACGGAGCCACATGGTAGTCGCTTACTTAGGTCATTGGAATGTATTTGACAGGCGGGCAATGACGTGCTATCTCTATATCGTCAATTCTTGCCGAGGACGATGGAGAAGAGCGCGCGATGAACCCGAACGATGTCGAGAGCATTCTCGCAGGCGCAGTCAAGGCGGTGACTGATGCGAAGGTGCCGGACGACCTTAAGTCCGTTGCGTTCGAGAAGGCGGTCGATCTGCTCGCCGGCCGCGTCGGCCCGGCCCCCGCGGCGGCACAGTCAGCGCCGGGAGCGACGTCCGCTGCGACGGTGGTCACATCGGGCTCGCCGCTCGACAGGCTCGTCGTGCGGCTCGGCCTGCCGCACGACGTTGTGGAGGGCGTCTACGCGGAGGGCCGCGATGGTCTACACGTCAACGTGAAACCCGACCGCCTGTCTCGCAGCAAGAGCGCCGGAGCTCGGGAGCTGGCGATGCTGGCGGCGGCGATGCACCAGGTGGAGTCGGACGAGCCCACGTCCGCCGACGTGATCCGGCGCGTCGTTGAGGACTACAACCGCTACGACCAGCCGAACTTCGCGTCCTCTCTGGCATCGATGAAGGGGCCGTTCCTCGTCTCGGGTCCGTCTCGGGCAAGGACTTTCAAGCTCACTCGGCCCGGCTGGGCAGAGGCCTCGAAGCTCGTTGCGCGCCTCGGCGGCCCTGAGAAGGCGGTGGCCTGATGGACCAGCGCGCCGCGGAGCTCGGAGCGATGGCGACGACCTCGGATGCCATCAAGCCCCTCCAGGAGGCAGCTCGACGTCGCGTCGTCCGATGGCTCGCCGACGTCTTCGAGGTGGACCTCGCTGCAGCGCCGTCCGCCGCGGCCAACCACGAAGGGTCTTCGTCGGCGGCCCCTATCACGGGCACCAACGCGAAGGCGAGCGCAGTCCGGAAGGGGCGTGCAAAGAAGTCGACCGCCGCGGTGGCCGGTCTGGCGATACGCGGTAAGCCGAAGTCCGCCCCGGGCCACGACAAGACCCTGAACCTCTACCCCGACGGCAAGAAGTCGTTCGAGGAGTTCGTCACCGAAAAGGCACCCGCCGACAAGGCGTACGAGCACAACCTCGTCGCGGTGTACTGGCTGACGCAGGTCGCCGACGTGGAAGCTGCCACTTCCGACCAAGTCTACTCGTGCTACCGAAACGTGCCGTGGAAGCTACCGCACGATCTCCGGAATAGCCTCTCGCAGACGGCGTCCCACAAGGGCTGGCTGGACACGAAGGATGCGGACGACATCAAGGTCACCCCGCAGGGACTCAACTTCGTTGAACGCCAGCTCCCGCAGAAGAGGTAGTAAGCGGCCCCGGGCCGCGTCCCGAAGACCGACTGCTCCGGCCACCAGCCCGACCGGGCCGCTTGTGACGCCAGCTGTAGCCCTGACGGCAATCCCGTCCGGCCTCCGCGACCCCCTGCTCGTCGAGCTCAACGGCATCGCCACCAACTACCGACTTCGGAAGTGGGAGCCGTCGGAGCTCAAGGTCGGAAAGCTATGCGAGATCGTTTACACCATCCTCAAGGGCATGGTGGACCCGCCGTACGCGACCAAGCCCAAGAAGCCGTCGAACATGGAGGCGGTGTGCCGCGACCTAGCGAACGCGACCGCGTTCCCGAGAACCGTGAGGCTGACGATGCCCCGGGTGATCGTCGCCCTGTACGAGATCCGGAACGACCGCGGGGTCGGACACTCAGGCGGCGACGTGGACGCAAACCACATGGACGCCACCATGGTGCTGGCGGGCGCGAAGTGGCTCGTGGCTGAGCTGGTGCGAATTCACCACACGGTCGATACCGCGACGGCGACGCAGGTGGTCGACTTGCTCGTGGAGCGCGTCGTGCCCGGCATCTGGACGAACGGGTCGGTACGTCGCGTGCTGCCTCGAGGCCTCACGAGGAAACAGGAGACCCTCCTGCTCATCTACGACGGCAGCGGTCCCATCGGCGTCGCCGACCTCATCGCCTCGACGGAGGCGCCGTCGCCCGTCGACTACCGGAAGGACGTGCTGGTCCCGATGCACGCGGCGCGACTCGTCGAGTACGACCGCGACGCCCAGACGGTCGTGATCCTCCCGCCAGGCGACGCACTCGTGGAGAGGGAGCTCGCCGAGTACCTCTAGTGGCGTCAACCGGGGTCATACGACCAACCGTACGTCAAACTCAGGTCACCACCGTGTGGTACTCGGATTTCTCCGTGCCGCCCGTGTACTGATTGGTCCCGACGTTGAACGGCGTGACGGACTCGCCACCCACGTATCCCGGGATCACCTGCGGCTGCACGGGGCCGGCCATTCGGCGCAGCGAGGCGCGGCCGCCGAGTGGCGCTGCTATACTCCCGGCGTTCTCGGACAGCCGCCCGCTCCACGGAGATCGACCCATCGATCGAGGAACGTTCGCCCCGTGAGACGAACGCCCATCGCCGACCCTGGGATCG
>JANMRJ010000550.1:0-1312 GCA_031370985.1 Acidimicrobiales bacterium | reverse complement strand
GTCCGGAGGCCAGCATCGTGACCAGGAGCACCAGGACGATCCGGCGGCGGCTCAGGGAGCGGACCTGGTGGGCGGCGATGGTGGCGATCATGCCGACTGGCCCTCCATGAGGGCGTAGATGTCCTCCAGCGACGCCTCATCGGGGAAGCGGCGGGTGGTGGCGGCGATGGAGTCCTTGTAGATGAGGTTGCCCCGGTTCAGCACGCCGATGGTCGTGCACACCCGAGCAACTTCGCTGAGCAGATGGGTGTTCATGAAGACCGTCATCCCCAGGTCCCCGTTGAGCCGCAGGATCGTCTCGCGCAGCAGGCGAACCCCAAGGGGATCGAGACCGGCGGTGGGCTCGTCCAGAAAGAGGACCTTCGGGCGATGGAGCACCGCCTGGGCGATGCCGATGCGCTGGCGCATCCCGGTCGAGAACGTGCCCAGCCGCAGCGGAGCGAGCTCGGAGCAGCCCAGATAGTCGAGCGTCTCGGCCACGGCCCGGCGGGGCTCGGGCACCCCTGAGAGTTTGGCGAAGAACTCGAGGTTCTCGGCCGCGGTCATGTGCGGGTAGAGGCGGACTTCCGCCGGCAGGTACCCGATGCAGCCGGTCACCTCCCGGCGCTGGGCCACAACGTCGAAACCGCACACCTGAGCGTGACCGGCGGTCGGGACGATCAGGGTGGTCAGGATGTTGATGGCCGTCGTCTTGCCGGCGCCGTTGTGGCCGAGGAACCCGAAGATCTCGCCGTCGGAGATGGTGAGGTCGATGCCGTGCAGCACCTCCTCGGCGTCGTAGCGGTGCCTGACGCCCCGTAGCTCGATCGCAGGACTGTCCATGGGAACCCTCTCCTCCTTCCGGTGACTTGCCCGCCATGTGCTGCCCGTTTGGAGCGTCATTGGCGACGACTGGCCATCTCGACCAGGCAGTCCTCAAGGTAGGAGGGCACCGGCAAGGCGCCGGGTCCTTGACGGCAAGACGACGGCAAAAGTGGGCGGTCCTTCGCCAAATGGAGCGGAGCATCCTCGAGGGCGTCGCGCCCCGAGCCTGATGACAGCCCTGTCGGCGAACCTCCGCCGTTCCTCAGCGGCGCCTCAGGCCAACAGGCGCATCCTGGCTCCAACCCCAAACGAAAGGAAAGCCAATGCAACCCGCGGCGAAGGCCACGCCGGCGATGAACTTCCGGCGTCTGGTCAGGCCCTCGGCCTGGGAGGCACCGGGATCGCCATCGCCCAGTCCGGCGGTGACGCCAAGGTCGCCTACACCAGTTCTGTCACCGCCCCGGACTCCGGCACCGAGAGCGAGGGCAACGACGCCGCTCTCGCCGCC
>JANMRJ010000525.1:0-6722 GCA_031370985.1 Acidimicrobiales bacterium | reverse complement strand
CGCCGACGATCATCGCCACCCGTCCGATGGGCGCCCCGACAAGGAGTTCCAGGCACTCGTCGCGAGAGAGCACTTCCAGGGCGTTGCGGTCGGGCCGTCCGGGCCGGGCCACCAGCGGAAGCTGCGCGCACCATGCGGGTTCACCGCCGCCCCCGTTGATCTCCGACACTTCCGATCCCCCATAGGCCATGTCACGATTTTCGGCGTCGGCCGGCCGGATCGACAGGGCCAGACGTCCTTTCACGCCTAGCGCGAACGAACGCCCACGCGCGCCGAAGCCCCACGGCTGCGGGGCTCCGGGCGGTGGCTGAGAAGGTCTGGGAGCTTTCAGACCCTCAGGGCCGTCTTGGGGGCGGTGACGGTGCCGGCGGCGTCCGGCGCCGCAAAGGCCTCGCTGCGGGGGGTGGCCAGGGCGTGGACGAAGCCGGCGATCGAGAGCGCCAGCAGCAAGATCACACCGAGGTATATGACGGTGGCGGCCTGCTCGGCCTTGTTGCCCAGCTCGCTGAAACCGAAGGAGGTGAGCAGGATGCCTCGCAGGGTCTCGCCCTTGAACACCAACTCACGGGTGGCGGTCAGGTCGGCCAGTTGCTTCTGCAGGTCGACCACGGGGTCACCGTTCTTGGTGGCGGTGGCGATCTGGGCCAGCAGGGCGGACTGGTCGTCGCCGATCTCGGCGTAGGTGCGGCCCTTGCCGATGGTGGCGACGTGGCGGCCGATGAACTCGTTGGCGTAGCACTCGGCCTGCTTGCCGGTGGTCAGCGCCTGGCCGGCGTAGGCGACGAGGCACGGCGCCTGCTTCTCCTCGTCGGTGAGGGTCTCGGCGGACTTGAAGGTGATCCTCTGCGCGGTCAGCTGGTCGGTGACGTACTTCTTGGAGAAGTCGGCGTTGCCGGACATGACCACGCCGATGATCAGGAGGAGGGCCGCGAACCCGACCCCTCCGATGCTCAAAAGTAGGTCGAGGGTCCTTCGCTTCATGGTGGCTCCCTTTGCGTCGCTTGCACTGAGTGTCCGCCCGACCGGTCGCCCGGCGTCAGGGCCAAACGGCCCAAGCGCCTAGCGTGAGGGCCGACACCACGAGGAGGCCATCATGAGCACCGGCACCACTGCGCGGCCGACGCTGGCACCCGAGGCGCTCCAGGCCATCGACGCCTACTGGCGGGCGGCCAACTATCTGTCCGTGGGCCAGATCTACCTCCTCGAGAACGCGCTGCTGCGGGAGCCGTTGCTGGCCGAGCACGTGAAGCCGCGTCTGCTCGGGCACTGGGGCACGACGCCCGGCCTGAACTTCCTCTACGCCCACCTGAACCGCGTGATCCGGGCGCGCGACCTTGATGTCATCTACATCTGCGGTCCCGGCCACGGCGGCCCGGGCATGGTGGCCAACACTTGGCTCGAAGGCACCTACAGCGAGATCTACCCCAACATCTCCCGCGATGCTCAGGGCATGCGGCAGCTCTTCCGCCAGTTCTCCTTCCCTGGTGGCATTCCGAGCCACGCCGCCCCCGAGACACCCGGTTCCATCCACGAGGGCGGCGAGCTGGGGTACGCGCTGTCGCACGCATACGGCGCCGCGCTCGACAACCCAGAGCTCGTCGTGGCGTGTGTCATCGGCGACGGCGAAGCCGAGACCGGGCCGCTCGCCGCCAGCTGGCATTCCAACAAGTTCCTGAACCCGGTACGGGACGGCGCCGTGCTCCCGATCCTGCACCTGAACGGTTGGAAGATCGCCAACCCCACCGTCCTCGCCCGGATCTCCAAGGACGAGCTGACCCGGCTCATGGAGGGGTATGGCCACCGTCCCTATTTCGTGGAGGGGCACGAGCCCGAAGCGATGCACGAGGCCATGGCCACGACGCTCGACGCCGCCCTCGACGAGATCGCCGCCATCCAGGATGCGGCCCGGAGTGCCCCAGGTTTCCCCGTCCCCCGCCGGCCGTGGCCGATGATCGTGCTGCGGAGCCCGAAGGGGTGGACGGGGCCAGCCGAGGTCGACGGTGTCCGCGTCGAGGGCACGTGGCGGTCCCACCAGGTGCCGCTCTCCGCGGTGCGCACCAACGCCGGCCACCTGAAGGCGCTGGAAGTGTGGATGCACAGCTACCGGCCCGAGGAGCTGTTCGACGCCGGCGGCCGGCTGCGTCGGGAGCTGGCCGCCCTGGCGCCGGCGGGCAACCGGCGCATGGGCGCCAACCCGCATGCCAACGGCGGCGCGCTCCTCCGGGGCCTGGAGCTGCCCGACTTCCGGGACTACGCGGTCGAGGTGACGAAGCCGGGGACCACCTCGTCGGAGCCGACCCGCGTGCTGGGGACCATGCTGCGCGACGTGATAACCGCCAACGCCCACGCCGGGAACTTCCGTCTCTTCGGCCCCGACGAGACCGAGTCCAACCGGCTCGGCGCAGTGTTCGAGGTCACGTCCAAGCAGTGGGAGGCGGCGATCGATCCGGTTGATCAGAACCTGGCCACCGAGGGCCGGGTGATGGAGATCCTGTCCGAGCACACCTGCCAGGGATGGCTGGAGGGATACCTTCTCACCGGCCGCCACGGCCTGTTCTCCTGCTACGAGGCGTTCATCCATATCGTCGACTCGATGTTCAACCAGCACGCCAAGTGGCTGAAGGTGTCGGGTGAGCTGCCGTGGCGCCGGCCGATCGCGTCACTCAACTACCTGCTGACCTCCCACGTCTGGCGCCAGGACCACAACGGCTTCTCTCACCAAGACCCCGGCTTCATCGACCACGTGGTCAACAAGCGGGCCGAGGTCATCCGCGTCTACCTCCCGCCCGACGCCAACACCCTGCTGTCGGTGGCCGACCACTGCCTGCGCAGCCGCAACTACGTCAACGTGGTCGTCGCCGGCAAGCAGCCGTGCCTCGACTGGCTCGATATGGGTGACGCCGCCCTGCACTGCACCCGGGGCCTCGGCATCTGGGACTGGGCCAGCACGGACGATGACGGCGACCCCGATGTCGTGCTGGCCTGTGCCGGCGATGTCCCGACGCTGGAGACCCTCGCCGCCGCCGACCTCCTCCGCCGCCACATCCCCGACCTCAAGGTGCGGGTGGTGAACGTCGTCGACCTGATGCGGTTGCAACCCGAGAGCGAGCACCCGCACGGCCTGTCCGACCGTGACTTCGACGCCCTCTTCACGGCCGACAAGCCGGTGATCTTCGCCTACCACGGCTACGCCTCGCTCATCCACCAGCTCACCTACCGGCGCACGAACCACCGCAACATCCACGTCCGCGGGTACAAGGAGGAGGGCACGACCACGACGCCCTTCGACATGGTCGTCATGAACGACATGGACCGTTTCCACCTGGTGATGGATGTCATCGACAGGGTGCCCGGGCTCGGCCAGCGGGCGGCCCGGGTGAACCAGCGCATGCTCGACAAGCGGGCCGAGCACCGGTCGTACACCAGGGAGACCGGGGAGGACCTGCCCGAGGTCCGCGACTGGACCTGGCCGGGTTGACCGACGCAGGACCGGAGCGGGTCCTCGTCGTCAATGCCGGCTCCAGCAGCCTCAAGCTCCGCCTCCTGGGCCCCGAGGACGAGGTCGAGGCGTCGTACAACATCGACCGGTGGGACGGCGCCGCCGGCGCTGGCGTGGTGGACCGCCTCGGCGAGGCCGCCGCCAGCGCTGATGCCGTCGGGCACCGGGTGGTACATGGCGGCGCCGGCCTCCGCCATGCGACGGTGCTCGACGACGACGTCATCGCAGAGATTGCCGCGCTGACGTCGCTCGCTCCCCTCCACCAACCGCGCGCGCTGGCGGCTATCCGGGCCATGCGGGCCGCCCGGCCGGAGCTGCCTGGCGTGGCGTGCTTCGACACTGCGTTCCACGCCACCCTGCCGCTGGCGGCGTCGACCTACGCCTTGCCGGCGGAGTGGCGCCGGCGCTGGGACCTGCGCCGGTTCGGCTTCCACGGCCTGTCCCACCGCTACGCCAGCCGGCGGGCCGCCGAGCTCGTCGGGAGGCCGCTGGGCGATCTCCGCATGGTGACCTGCCACCTGGGCGCCGGCGCGTCCCTGTGCGCGGTCGCCGGCGGCCGGTCGGTCGACACCACCATGGGGTTCACTCCCCTCGAGGGGCTGGTCATGAACACCCGCGCCGGCAGCGTCGACCCCGGGCTGGTGCTCTGGCTGCTCACCGAGGCGGGCCTGGGGGCGTCGGAGGTGACCCGCGTGCTGGAGACCGAATCGGGACTGGCGGGCCTGAGTGGCCGGTCGGGCGACCTCCGGGACCTGCTGCCGGCTTCGGCCGGCGGCGACGCTGGCGCGGCCCTGGCCGTCGAGGTCTACCTGCACCGGCTCCGTCGGGAGATCGCGGCCATGGTGGCCGCCCTCGGGGGCCTCGACGTGCTCGTCTTCACCGGCGGCGTCGGTGAGCATCTTCCGGCCGTACGAGCGGGGGCGGCGGAGGGCCTCGGGTTCCTTGGCGTGGCCCTGGACGCCAAGCGGAACGCGGCCACGACCGGCGACGGTGAGATCGGTTCGGTCGGGACGGTGGTCCGGACGCTGGTGGTGACCGCACGCGAGGACATCGAAATCGCCCGCGAGGTCCGGCGCGCCGTCGTTCAGGTACCGATGCCGTTGGGCCCCGCATGACGTAGGCGGCCGCTACGCCCCGACCGCTGGTCCACCCCCGCCGCCCCGCTCAGATCCCGGTGTTCTACTGGCCCCACCGGCGGGGGTGCGACGGCAACCCCTACGGTCGAAGGCCGAACCGAGGTCTGACTCATCTCAGATTTGACCCCCAGCGGGTGCAGACCCAGAAGGGGTGTCTTTCCTCTGAAGTGTCGACCTCGGTTCGTGCCTTCGGGACTGGCCTGACCTCATAGGAGCATCGCTCGGTCTTGTGTCCTCAACCGGGATTTTGTCGGCCGGCCCACCCCAACCCTACGACGACAGGAGGATGGCAGTGACCAAGCGAGCGGTGGCCAGGAGGGGAAAGACGGCGGCGGCGCCAGCCGCCGGCCATATGGTCGGCATCGACCCGCACAAGCTGTCGCTCAGCGCCGCAGTCGTCGACGAGCGGGGCGGGGTGGTGGCCGTCGAGCACTTCAAGGTTTCCGGTGCCGGGCACCGGGCCATGGAGGCATGGGCGCTGTCCTTCGGGCTGGTGGCCCGTTGGGCCGTCGAGGGCGCCTCGGGCCTCGGCCGCCACACCGCCACCTATCTCGTCGGACGGGGCCACGACGTGCGCGACTGCTGCGCCACCCGCACGGCCGAGCGGGCCCGCCAGCGCCGCCAGGGCAAGACCGACGCCCTCGACGCCGAGCGCATCGCCCGCGAGGCCCTGGCCGACCCCGAGATGCCGGTGGCCTTCAAGCGGGCCCCCGGTGACTCCGGGCCGGACGAGACGACGGAGCTGTTGTCGTTGTGGCACAACGCCCGCCGCTCGCTGCTCAAGAGCCGCCAGCACCTGCTCAACGAGGCCGAGTCACACCTCGTCGCCCTCCCCGA
Source organism: Acidimicrobiales bacterium (assembly GCA_031370985.1). Lineage (GTDB taxonomy): Bacteria > Actinomycetota > Acidimicrobiia > Acidimicrobiales > AC-14 > CADCTB01. The sequence goes on along the minus strand of JANMRJ010000525.1, from coordinate 1,250 downwards.
GGCAGTCCGTGCCGACCTTCCGCCACCAAGGCGGTCCGGCCCCGCCTGGAAGAACTGGCCCGTCGGGACCGCACCGCCACCTGGGATGCGCCGACCACGGTGCGCCTCCAGCTCCTCGATGACCACACCGCCGCCATCGCCGAGCTCGACGCGAAGGAGAAGATGGTGACGGCCAAGCTCCAGGCGCTGGTGGCCGAGGCCGGTGCGATCCCCGCGCCCAGAAGCTCTTCACCGACGCCTGCCGAGGTCACACCAAGAAGGAGGCCATGCGCATCCTCAAGCGCCACCTGAGCAAGGTCGTGTGGAAGCAGATGATGCGAGACGTCACCGCCGCGGCCGCGGCCCCGCTCGAGGCGGCAGCTTGAGCCTTTGCCCCGGCGCGCGGACCGAGGGCAGGACCAGGAGCGAAGCGGCCCCGTCACCCGCCGCGCTCGGCCGCCTTGGTTCCCGGCCGCGCCGACCAGGGCGGTCAAGAGGACCGTCGTGAGGGCCGGGCCCCCGCTTGCGGGGTGGGCCCTCACGGCGCACCCTCTTGACGGCCCGGAGCCTGGCCATCGGACAATGGAGCCGAAGGGGATGGCGCCCCCCGGCCCCACAGACAGCCGGCGCCTGCCGAATCCCATTTTCCTGGCGCCATCCCCTTCGCCTTTCGCCCTGTCGTGGTCTGTCGTGGTCGCGCTGAGCTGCCAGCGCGGCCCCAACGTGGTGTCACGTCGAGGTCGCCGAACGCCGCCGGTTCAGGTTCTCGAACGCGCCTATTGACATAGGAGCTTCAGAGGTGCTTTCGCAAGTAGTCGATGATCCGCTGGATTTCCTCATCGAGCAGGGCCTCGATCGGTTCGAAGGGCTGGCCGTCGAAATAGCGCGCCACCGTGCCAGGACCGTCGGGGCTGCCGTGATCGGCGTCGATCGACTCGCGCCAGCGCTCGGCGTGGGTATGCCATTCGTCGCAGTCGACCAGCTCGGGCGAGTCGAACCAAATGTTCCACGACAGCACGGTGCCCTTCTGCACGAGGTTGCCCGTACCGAGGTTGAAGATCCTCAGCACGAGGGCATTGAAGTCGTCGACGACCGAGTCGCCGGTCTTCACCATCGGGCCGATCTCGACATCGATATTGGCCACCGTCCAGGCCACATCGGCATGGCGTGCGAAGTCGGGGCTTTCGAACAGGTCCGTCTCGCCGTGGCGAACGGTGAAAATCGGCTCATCGGGGGCACCCATGCGGTGTGTGGTCACCCGGATCGCCTGG
>JANMRJ010000521.1:0-1667 GCA_031370985.1 Acidimicrobiales bacterium | reverse complement strand
CCCCGAGGACCAGCGGACCGGCTTTGTCAACCGGGTGGCCGCGCGCCTGCCGAGCCGGGTGCTCGACTACGTCCGCCTTAAAAACGCCGCCCGCACGAGTGCGCAGTTGACCCGGTTGAGCGGGGACAACTGCTCACTCGGTGCGGTCCTGCATTCTCCCAGGCATGGTCGAGGACGTGCCACGCCACCCGGCGGGCGGTGTAGCGCCAGGGCCAGCTCTGGTGGCCGCCTGCGGTTGGGGCTGGCGGGCGGCCCGCAGGCCGTCGAGGAAGCCGTAGCCTGCCTCCTCGGCCACCGGCCGGTAGCGGTCGGCGTAGTCGGCCAGCGCCGCCAATGCCCCTCCTCCGTCCGAGCCGCCCGGCACCAGCCGGGCCAGTCGAGGGAGCAGGCGAGGACCTTCTTGGTACCGACTTCGAGGAAGACGGGCGTGGCCATGGGGGGATCATGCCCGGCAACTGGTGACGGTCCGACAGGCCGGGGCGTGTCGAACCGTCACCAGTGTCGGGACGGAGCTCCTACTTGCCGAAGAAGGGCAGGGCACCACCGAGACCCGGCAGGCTGCCCAGGCCGGGCAGGCCCGAGGTCGGCACCGTGGTCGGCATGCAGGCGGAGAGGTCGAACTTGGGCGTGGTGCCGGCGGACACCCCGCTGGTGAGCGATGTGAGGCAGGCGGTGACGTTCATGGGGACGCAACCGGTCACGCTGCTGAGGCCCGGGAGGGAGCCGAGACCGGGGAGGCTGCCCAGGCCGGGCAGGCCGCCGCCGGCGCCGGGGAGCGTGCCGAGGAGGCCGAGCAGGTTCGTGACGCACCGGGAGGAGTCCATCGGCACGCAGGAGGACACACCCAGGCTCCCGATGCTCGGGACGGCCGACGTGCTCATGCCGGCGGCGCCGCCGATGGTGCCGAGGATCGAGGCCACGCACTTGGCGACCTCGGGCGGGAGTGACGCGGTCCCCATGACCTGGGTGATGCAGCCCGGGATCGCGGCGGCAAGCTTGGTCGGGTCGGGGGTGGCGCCGCCGGCGGGGATGAGGTTGGTCACGCAGGCGGGGAAACCCTTGACCAGGTTGTTGACTGCCGGCGGTACCGTCGCCTGGGGAAGGCCACCCACGGTGGGCAGGGTCGGTGTGACGGCCGGGCCGGCGACCTTGGCCGAGCCGCCGGCGCCCGCGGAGCTCGTCGGGGCCTTGGCGCTGCCAGCGCCGGTGACCGACGCCGGGGGGATCGGCGGCGTGGGCCGCGGCGGTACTGAAACGGCGGGGACGGCGGGGACGGCGGGGACGGCGGGGATGGCGGGGATGGCCTTCTCGACGGGACCGGTCACGCCGGCGGCGTCGGGGAAGTTCAGGGGGGTGGTGGCGCGGGCAACGGCGGCGACCAGGTTCTGGGCCGGTGCGGGCAGGACGCCGGCGGCGCCGCCGGCGAGGCCCATGGTGACCACTGCGGTGGCCGATGCGATGGCGGCCTTGGCCGCGGTGCCGATGCCGCTCAGCTTGGCGAGCAGCCCCTCGCACATTCCAACTCCGGGCATGTCGTTCTCCTTTTTCCAGTTCGGTAGTCCGGCCACCTGCATTGGCGCTACACACCGCATCGCAGGCCCGTGGACGTTGCTCCCAGCTGTCACCAGCAGGTCGCCTTTGTCGGATGGAGAGACGCCGGAGAACCC
>JANMRJ010000513.1:0-7617 GCA_031370985.1 Acidimicrobiales bacterium | reverse complement strand
GCCGTCGGCCTTGACGATGTGGGCGACCTTGGGTTCGCCGGTGATCGTCTCGTCGTCCGGTCGGGTGACGACGGCCTCTCTCACGCCGGTGCTGAGGGGAGTGGACATGCGGCGAGGCTACCGAGGCGGGCTGGGACACGGTGCCAGATCGATGTTCGCGGGTGTGAACGGGGCGGGTCGAGCTCCTGCGCCGGCGGAGCTGCACAACGAGTGGAACGGCTTCGCGGTCACCCGGTGACGGGTCCGTCGGATTACGTCGCCCCGGCGGCGAAGATCGGAGCGAGCGTGTCGGGGTAGCGTCGGGCCGTCGAGCACAGGGGGACGGGATGACGTACGGACTGAGGGTACGGGTACGACGGATGGGCCGGGTGCTTGCCGCCGCGGTCGTGGTGACGGCCGCCGGCGTGGTCCCCGTCGCCAGCCCCGCCGGTGCGGCCCACAGCTTCACCATCTCCGAGGGTGTGTACCGGATCCCCTTCGACGACGGGGTCGGGATTGTCGTCAGCGGCGACCACCACGACCACAACCCCGTCGACCGGATCGACATGGTCGCGGGCACGGGCATGCCGGTGGTCGCCGCCGCGTCGGGCATCATCCGCGCCGTCGTCGACTTCAACGGCAACTTCCCCGGCGCCGGCGACGGGGTCGACAAGTTCGGCGCCGCCCAGAACGACGCCCTCGAGCACAGCTGCCAGGACGGCACGCCGGCGGTCCCGAACAGCGTCGTGGTCGGCCTGTGCCAGGAGTACAACAACTACGTCTGGATCGAGCACCCCAACGGCGAGTGGACCAAATACACCCACATGGGGACCGGGACGGTGACCGCCCTGGGGTGGGCGGTCGGGATGCCCATCAACGTGGGCGACATCCTCGGGGCCGAGGGCGATGTCGGCCGAGCCAGCGGCAACCATCTCCACCACGAGGTCGGCGTGCCGACTGATCCCAATAGCCTCACGCCGTTCAGCCCGCTCGGCGGCTTCATCCAGGGCGTGAACGTGGTGCCCTTCGTCTGCGACATCCCCACCAACCTCTACTCGACCGGCGCCGAGTACACCGCCGGCGATTGTGTGGCGGTGCCGGCGCCGGCGATCTGCTTCGTCGTGCCGGTCCCCGGTCCGGGCGCCATCTTCGCCGTGCCGGGGGTCGTGACGATCGGTACCGCCGGCCCCGATGTCATCTACGGCACCGAGGGCAATGACCGAATCACCGGCATGGGCGGGGACGACATCATCTTCGGACTGGGCGGCAACGACGACCTCTACGGCGGGGACGGCAACGACACGTTGTGCGGCGGGTCGGGTAACGATCGCCTGAACGGGGGTGCCGGCAACGACATCCTGGCCGGCGGGGGCGGCAACGACGACCTCGCCGACCTGGCCGGCGACGGGACGCTGTACGGCTGGTTCGGGGTCGACCGCCTGGCCGGCGGCGCCGGCACCGACACCTGCGACGCCGGCGGGGAGCCCGGGGACGCGGTCCTCGGCTGCGAGTAGGTGGCCTCACGCCTCCCAGGTGGTGCCCGACGCCAGTAGGTCGGCCAGGTTCCCCGGCCCCAGTCGCTCGCCGGCGGCCACCACCTGGTGGTTGAGTAGGGCGCCGTAGTCAGGGCGCTCGACGGCCCGGAACACCCCGATCGGTGTCGGCTCCGACGGGCCGCGGGCCAGGTGCGACAGGAGGAAGGCCAGGCCGGGGTCGTCATGGCGCTCGTCGTGGACGAGGATGGCGTCGTCCCCGACATCGGCCACGTTGACGATGCGAGCCTGGCCCTGGCGATCGATCATCACGCCCAGCTCGTTGTCGGCCCCGAAGCGCACGGGCTGGCCGTGCACGAGCGGGATCAGCATCCGTGGCCTGGCCTCACGGGCGGTGATCTTCTCGAAGGCACCGTCGTTGAAGACGTTGCAGTTCTGATAGATCTCGACGAAGCCGGCGCCCCGGTGGTCATGGGCCCGGCGGAACGTCTCCATCATGTGGGCCCGGTCGAGGTCGTGGGTGCGGGCGACGAAGGTGGCCTCGGCGCCGAGGGCCAGGCTGACGGGGTTGAACGGGTGGTCGACGGAGCCGAACGGGGTCGACTTGGTGACCTTCCCCTCCTCGCTGGTCGGGGAGTACTGGCCTTTGGTCAGCCCGTAGATCTGGTTGTTGAACAGCAGGATGGTGAGGTTGACGTTGCGCCGCAGGGCGTGGATGAGGTGGTTGCCGCCGATGGAGAGGCCGTCGCCGTCACCGGTGACGACCCAGACGTCGAGGTCGGGCCGGCTCACGGCCAGGCCGGTGGCCATGGCCAGCGCCCGGCCGTGGATGGAGTGCACGCCGTAGGTGTTCATGTAATAGGGGAACCGGCTCGAGCAGCCGATGCCGGAGATGAACACGGTGTTCTCCCGGCGCATCCCCAGCTCGGGCATCAGCATCTGGACGGCGGTGAGGATCGAGTAGTCGCCACAGCCGGGGCACCAGCGGACCTCCTGGTCGCTGGCCCAGTCCTTCTTGGTCGTGAGCGGGACGCCGATGTCAGTCATCCAACCTCCATGACCGCCATTACCGCGGCCTCGATCTCGGAGAAGAGGAACCGCTGGCCCTGGACCTTTGCGATGACTCGGGCGTCGACCAGGAACTGGGCCCGGACCAGGGCGGTGAGCTGGCCGAGGTTGTTCTCCGGCACCAATACCCTCGGGTACCGGGCCAGCACGTCGCCGAGGTCGGCGGGGAACGGGTTGAGGTGGACGAGGTGGGCCCGCGCCACCCGCTTGCCCCGCCGGCGCAGTCGCTCGACCGCGGCGACGATGGCGCCATACGTCGACCCCCAGCCGAGCACCAGCACCTCGGCGTCGCCGTCGGGGTCGTCGAGGTCGAGCGGTGGGATGTCGGCGGCAATGCCGGCGACCTTGGCCGCCCGGGCCTTGACCATCAGCTCGTGGTTGGCGCCCTCGTAGGAGATGGCGCCGGTGCGGTCGGCCTTCTCCAGGCCGCCGACTCGGTGCTCCAGGCCGGGCGTGCCGGGGATGGCCCACGGCCGGGCGAGCGTCACCGGGTCGCGCAGGTAGGGGAGGAACTCCGGGTTGCCGTCGGCGTCGGTGGCGTTGGGGCCGGCGGCGTAGTCGACGGCTATGTCGGGCAGCTCGTCGACGTTCGGCAGCCGCCACGGCTCGGCGCTATTGGCCAGGTAGCCGTCGGACAGCAGGATCACCGGCGTGCGGTACTTGAGGGCGATGCGGACGGCCTCAATGGCCGCGTCGAAGCAGTGGCCCGGCGTGCGGGCGGCGACGATGGGCAGGGGCGCCTCGCCGTGACGGCCGTACATGGCCAGGAGCAGGTCGGCCTGCTCGGTCTTGGTGGGTAGGCCGGTGGAGGGACCGCCCCGTTGCACGTTGACGATGATCAGAGGCAGCTCCAGGCTGATGGCCAGCCCCATGGTCTCGGACTTGAGGTCCATGCCCGGGCCGCTGGTGGTGGTGACGCCGAGGTGGCCGCCGAATGACGCGCCGAGAGCGGCCCCGATGGCGGCGATCTCGTCCTCGGCCTGCATCGTGCGCACACCGAAGTTCTGCCGCTTCGAGAGCTCATGGAGGATGTCCGACGCCGGCGTGATCGGGTACGACGCCAGCAGCACCGGCAGCTTGGCCAGTTGGCCGGCGGCGACCAGGCCCCACGCCAGGGCGGTGTTCCCGTTGATGCTGGTGTAGGTGCCGGCCCGGAAGGCGGTCGGCCGGACGGTGAACGGGCCGCCCACCAGCTCGGCCGTCTCGCCGAAGTTGTACCCGGCCTTGAACGCCAGCGTGTTGGCCTCAGCGACGGTCGGCGACATTGCGAACCGCTGGGCGATCCACGCGAGGGTCAGCTCGGCCGGTCGGCTGTACATCCACGACACCAGGCCGAGGGCGAAGAAGTTCTTCGACCGTTCGGCGTCTCTGGACTTGGCCCCGCTCGGCTTGGCCGCCTCGAGCGTCAGCGATGTCATCGGCACCTCGAAGACGGTAAAGCCGGCGAGCGACCCGTCGGTGAGCGGGTTGGTGGCGTAGCCGGCTTTGGTCAGGTTGCGGTCGACGAAGGCGTCGGTGTTCACGATCAGCGTGCTGCCCGGCGCCATGTCGGCAATATTGGCCCGGAGGGCGGCCGGATTCATGGCCACGAGCACGTTGGGGGAGTCGCCGGGCGTCAGGATGTCGTGGTCTGAGATGTGGATCTGGAACGCGGAGACGCCGGCCAGGGTGCCGGCCGGCGCCCGGATCTCCGCCGGGTAGTCGGGGACCGTCGACAGGTCGTTGCCGAAGATGGCGCTCGACACCGAGAAGCGGTCGCCGGTGAGCTGCATGCCGTCGCCCGAGTCACCAGCGAACCGGATCACCACTTCGACCAGTTCCTGGAGCGGATGTCCTGCGGTCTCGGTCATTTCGGCGGCTCCGTTGGCGTCAACGTCGACCATACGCCTGCGTCGTCCGGAGGACCAGCCCTGGAGTGAACCAGCCTGGGTGGTACCTTCCTCCTGCCGATGGGACCGGTACGGCGGGGGACGGCGTGGCTGGCGATGGCGCTCGGCGTCGGGGCGTGCGCCGGCGGAGGGGAGTATGCGTCGGTGCCGACGCTCGCCCTGGCGACGACCACGTCGACTGCGCCGGCGCCGACCATTACCTCCGCCACCACGTCGACGACCAGGGCGCCCACGACCACCACGCTCGGCGCCGGCATCCAGCAGCGGGCGGTCGATGTCGGCGGGTCGTCCATCTTGCTGCGTTTCGACGATGCGGACATCAGTGGACCAGTTCTACGCCGACTTCGAGGCGTACCGCCTGACCCTGTAGCGCCGGCTACCCACCCATTGGGGGAGCATGCCGATCTGCCGACCGCCCTCGTTCCGTGTCCCCGGAGCGGTACATTTTGACGTTCTCAGGGGCGCCGAACAGGGCGGTGGCGCCGGCCTAATGCTTGGCCTTCTTGGGCATCGAGGGGTTGGGCGCCGGCGCCCGACCCTTGTTGGTCCGGTTCTTCCCGGCCGCTCGGTCGAGCAGGACGATGCCGACGACGGCGAAGGCGGCGCTGACCGCTATCAGCGCCCACGGGACGTTGCCGGGTGACGAGCTCTCGGCCACCACCACTTGGTCGACCTGGTCGGTGAGGCCGAGGGCCTTGATCTGCTCCTCGGCCGCCCCGGACGAGGCCCCGGGGGTCAGGAGGAGGAACCCGCCGGTGCGGGCGATGGCGGCGGCGGCCACCGCGGCATCGACCGGGCGGGACTCGTCGGCAACATAGGCCACGTTCACCGGGAGGCCCCGCGACTTGAACTCGTTGATCACCGCGGCCGACGTGGCGGCCATGTCGGGGCCACCCAGGCGCTTGGCCCCGGGGAGCCGGGTCAGGGCGCTCTCCGCGATGGCCTCCGGCCCGCCGATCACCCAGGTGTTCTGGATGCTCATGGTGGTGAACGCCTCGGCCGTCGGCGCCGGCACTCCGTCACGGTCGACGAACAGCACGGGCATGCGCAGGCTGGCGGCGAAGGCCAGGCCGGCGGCCGACTCCTTGCTGGCCGGGTTCACGGCCACCGCACCGCCGAACGCCGGCACCGAACGGGTCTTCTCCTCGGGCGTGCGGACATCCATTGCTCCGGCGACGGCCTTGCCGATGTCGGCTGGCGTGGCGCCGGCGAGGCGGACCACCTTGGCCTTGTCGGCCGTGGACGTGGGGACGGTTGTGGTCGTCGCCGGCGCCCCGCCGGCCGTGGTCGGTGGCACGGTGTTGGCGGGCACGGTGTTGGGGGGAACGGTGCTGGCGGGCACGGTGCTGGCGGGCACGGTGGTGGTGGGTACCGCAGCGAGATTGGTGATCACGCCGGCCTTGGAGATCTCGTCGACCAGCCTCTGCGGCATCTTCGTCTCGTCGCCGATCACGTAGAGGCCGGTGGAGCCGAGCCGCCCGATCTCGGCCTTCTGCTCCTTGGTCAGCGACTTCCCGTCGACCACCAGGAGCGGGGCGTGGTTGGCCCGGGCCAGGACGGCGCCGGCCCAGGCGCCGGCCACGTCGTCCCTGTGAACGACGACCAGCTTCGAGGTGAACGCGGCACCGATGCGCTCGGAGCCGCCGGGGTAGGCCAACTGCGCCACGGCTACCGACAGGTTGGCCGGGCTGGCCTTGGGCAACTCGGTGATGAGGGCGGGGCCTGACTCGCCGAGGCGCATGGTGGCCAGCCTGACATCGTTGGCCGCGCTGTCGACGTTGCCACTGCGGGCGTCACCCCACGCGAACAGGACGGAGTCGTTGCCCAGCGGCACCGAGTCGGGGCCCCACCAGGTGTAGGTGCCGTTGCGGCCCAGGGTGCCGTCGTCGAGGTTGATCGAGCGGTCGGTGATGCGCCGGTTGCCCGAGAACGTCGCCCCGCCGTCGGAGGAGGACGCGTAGTAGATGTCGCCCTGGCCGGCGGGCCGGGGGATGACCGGGCTGGGGAGCGCCGTGCGGGTGTCGAACCAGACCACGTCGACCCGGCCGTTGGGGGCGACGGAGATGTCGGGGGTCAGCTGGCGCGCACCGTTGCCACGAGGATCGTCGTTGACGCGCACGGGCTGCGACCAGGTGGCGCCGTTGTCGGTGGAGCGCTGGACAATGGCGTCCAGGTCGCCGAAGTTGAAGCCGATGTAGGCCACGTACAGGTTGCCGCTGTTCGGGTCGACCGCCATCTTCGGGAAGCCGGCGTTGCCGGTCGGTGCCGGGATGTTCGCGGGTGCCGGCGTGGCATCGACGATCGGCGTACGGGCCCAGGTGGCCCCGCCGTCGCTGGACTTGGCCACCACGATCGGGTGGGGCGCAGTGGCCGGGTCGTCACGGTTGCGCCAGGCGATGTAGACCGAGCCGTCCTTGCCGACGACCGGCGGGGTGATCTCGCGGACCTTCTCGTCGGGGGCCTGGGCCTCGACCGGTGCGCCCCACGTCTTGCCACCGTCCTCGGAGCTGGCCACCACGGCGCGGCGGTCGCCGGCGCCGCCCTGGGCGCCCATGTTCAGCGGGTTTACCACGTACCAGCCGACGACGTAGAGCTTATCGCCCTGGGCTCGGGGCTGGACGGCGATGCCGGGGCGGATGATGAACGGCCGGGAGTCGCGAGCGCCCTGGATAGCCACCACGCCGCGGTCCCACGTGCGGCCACCGTCGGTCGAGCGGTTGACGATTACCGAGTCGCCCTCGCCGGCGGCCACGCCGATCTCCGGGCGCTGCTGCTCGCCCCGGTGGGAGGCGAAGGTGGTGTAGACGTTCTGGCCGGTGCCCCACACCACGCTCTTGTTGAAATGGGCGTACCCGCCGGAGTCATACGTGCGGCACGGCGGGTCGAAAAAGTCGATGGGGACGGTGAGGTGGCCGACATCTGGCCACGTGCGGCCGCCGTCGAAGCTGGTGGCGAAGTCGCATTGGCCGGCGAGGAACTCCTCGGTGATCATCACGACGTGGCGGGGGTCGGCCGGGTCGACGGCGAAGCCCGGGATGTCGCGTCCCCGCACCGGGTCGCGGTTCTCGCCCTGGAACCGGGTGTTCTCGCTCACCCGGCCGGGAAGGCCCGCGCCCTGGGCCGGGCCGCCGGCGATCGCCAGCAGCACGCTCAGCCCCAATCCCACCGCCGCCGGTCGACCCGCTACT
>JANMRJ010000484.1:0-1162 GCA_031370985.1 Acidimicrobiales bacterium | reverse complement strand
CGAGCTTCGGCCTGACTGAGCCCGAGCGACACATCGTCGGTCACTTGGCACGCGGCCGAGCGCTCTGGAAGGTGGCCGGACACACAGCGGTGGTGCAGCACATGCTCACCCCATCGGAGATGGAAATGTGCGACACCGACGGCCGAATGGTGGCTCGGCCTTCCCTCGTCCCCGCCGCAGCGTGACCGGCCGTGCTCGACCGCAACCATATCGTCGAAGCCACCGACCTGGCTGCGCTCGCCGACGAACTACTGGGGCCGCGCCGGGGAACCTCGCGCTCGGCGTCGTGGCCGTGCCCCAGCCCCCAACACGCCCAGACTGGACGGACGCCACCGCTCGGAGTCTTCCGGTCGGGGAGCGGCGAGGAGCGGTGGCATTGCCACGGCTGCGGGATCGGCGGCTCGGCGATCGACCTCGTGATGGTGGCCCGGGGGCTGACGGTGGGGGAGGCGATCGAGGGACTGGCTGGCCGAGCGGGCGTCCGCGAGCCATTCGCCGCCGACAGTCGTCGACCCGTTGCCGCGGCCCGCCCGATGAAGGCGGTGGCCGTCGCCCGGACGCCGGTGGCCGACCCCGCCGGATTGGCAGCCTTCGTCGACGGGTGCGCCGAGCGCCTGTGGCAGCCCCAGGGCCGCGTGGTCCTTGACTGGCTGACGCAAGTCCGGGGGCTGCCCGAGGAGGTGCTCGCTTGCAACCGCATCGGGGCGGACCCTGGGCGACAAGGCCAACCCCGGCCGGACGGCATGCCGTCGTCTGGGCGGGCAGCCGTGCTGCCGGTCTGCGAGGCCGGGCGGCCCGTCTTCGCCCAGCTCCGGCCGATCAGCCCACCCCCGGAACGGCCGCGCTACCTCAACGCCGCCAGCCGTCTGGCGGCGAACCCGCGCGTCGGCATCTACGAGCCGCCCGAGGCCGTCGGTCCCTGCGTGGTCGTGACGGAGGGCGTATTGGACGCGCTCTCGGCCAACGCCGCCGGCTTCCGAGCGGCCGCTGTCCTGGGCGCAGCGCTGGTGGGGGACGGCGCGCAAGAACGGGGCGGCAGTGTGGTCGCCGATCGGCTGGCGCGGCTCGACTCGCCCCTCGTCTTGGCCTTCGATGCCGACGAGGCCGGACAACGGGGGAGCAAGACCCTGCGGGGGCTCCTCCGCGAACGCGGAGTCCGCAC
>JANMRJ010000471.1:0-1002 GCA_031370985.1 Acidimicrobiales bacterium | reverse complement strand
AGGCCTTCAGGCGCGAACCGGGCTCGGGTCGCTCGTAGGGCACCTGCTCGGCCTGGGGCAGCAGCGCCTCGACCCGGCCCAGGTCGAGCAGGGTGTAGCGCTGGTCGTTCTGCTGGATGATCCCGGTGACGATGTCACCCTCGCGACCGGCGTATTCCTCGTACTTCATCTCCCGCTCGGCCTCGCGGATGCGCTGGAGGATGACCTGCTTGGCCGTCTGGGCCGCGATGCGCCCGAAGTCGTCGGGGGTGTCCTCCCACTCCCGCACGACGTTGCCGTCGTCGTCGAGCTCCTGGGCGTACACGTGCATCTCCCCGGTGTCGGGGTCGATGGTGACGAAGGCCTCCTCGGCCGCCTTGGGCATGCGCTTGTAGGCGGAGACCAGGGCGTTGGCCAGGGCCTCCAGCAGGGTGTCGACCGAGACACCCTTCTCGCGCTCGATGACCTGGAGGGCCTCCATGAGCTCGAAATTGGCTGCAGTCATGATGGGTGTCCGATCTTCTTGGCCTGCGTTTTTGGCCCAACCAGGCGGGTTTTTGGCCCAACCAGGCGGGTCTTCTGGCCCCCTGCGGGCCACACGAACACTGTCCTCGCCTTCTCGATCTCGGCGTGGGCGACACGCCGGCCACCCACCACCACCCCGTCGTCGTCCGCGTCCTCCAAGACGCCCGCCAACCGCCGCTCGCCCTCGACGCCGGCCCGCAGCTTGACCGCCACCTCGCGACCGACGAAGCGCCGGAAGTGCTCCGGGGTCCGCAGCGGGCGCTCGAGCCCCGGGCTCGACACCTCGAGATAGAAGCGATCGGGCATCGGGTCGGCCTCGTCGAGGACGCCGGAGATCTCCCGGGCCAGGCGCTCAAGGTCGTCCAGGGCCACCCCGCCCTCCCGGTCCACGAGAACGCGGAGGGTGGCGCCGGTCAGCACCACGTCGTATAGCTCGTGGCCGCCATCGAGGAGGATGGGCACTACGATCTCGCCGATACTATCGCTCGTGCCCATTGG
>JANMRJ010000465.1:0-1356 GCA_031370985.1 Acidimicrobiales bacterium | reverse complement strand
GGGTCAGCGCCGTGTGCGCGGTGGAGGTCGGGGGCCGGTCCCTGCTGGCCTCGGGCGCCCGGGATAACACGGTGCGGCTCTGGGACCCGGCCACCGGCCGATGCGACCTGGTGCTGCCCCTCGGCCACACGGTGACCTCTCTCGCCGCCATACCCGGCGGGTTAGCCGTCGGCCTCAGCGCCGGCGTGCTGGTCGTCGATATCCCGGCGCCGGCACCCGGCGGCCCTCGGGGCACCGCCCCGCCACCAGCGCCGGCCCGCCCGCTCGACTTCTTCGTCAGCTACGCCCAACCCGACCGGCCGTGGGCCGAGTGGGTCGCCTGGGTGCTGGAGGAGGCCGGCCACACCGTCGCCGTGCAGGCCTGGGACTTCCGGCCCGGCTCCGACTACATCGCCGACATGGAGACGGCCCTGACCCGGGCCAGCCGCGTCGTAGCCGTGCTGTCGCCCGCGTACCTGGCGTCGGCGTTCGCCATGGCCGAGTGGCGGGCCGCCTTCGCCACCGATCCCACCGGCCGCGCCGCGCTGCTCCTCCCGGTGCGGGTGGCCGAGTGCCGCCCGCCCAGCCTCCACGCCACCCGGATCTACGTCGACCTGGTCGGCGTGGAGGAAGCCGGCGCCCGAACCGCGCTGCTGGCCGCGGCCCAGGTGACCGGGCCAAGCCGCACGTCGCCCCCCGGTTCCCCAGTGGCAGCGTCGTGCCCGCCCCCCGGTTCCCCGGAGGGACATAGGGCCTCGGGACCGCCGGCGGCCCCTGGGCCAATCATCGACCTCGTCCCTGATCGCCTGGCTTACTGTTGACCATGGCCTTCGGACCCGTCGACCCCCAACTGGACCTGGTGGCCCTGGAGCAGAAGGTACTGGCCCGCTGGCGCGCCGAGTCACTTCCCAGCCAGGTCAAAGAGCTGCGCAAGGGCGCCCCACCCTGGGTCTTCTACGAGGGGCCGCCCACCGCCAACGGCAAGCCCGGCCTGCACCACGTGTGGGCGCGGGCGTTCAAGGACCTCTTCCCCCGGTTCCAGACCATGCGGGGCCACGACGTGCCGCGCAAGGGCGGCTGGGACTGCCACGGCCTCCCGGTGGAGATCGAGGTCGAGAAGGAACTGGGCCTCACCAACAAGGGGCAGATCGAGGCGTTCGGCATCGCCTTGTTCAACGAGCGCTGCCGGCAGTCCGTCGAGCGCTACGTGGCCGACTGGGAGGCGCTCACCGAGCGGGCTGGCGTGTGGATCGACACCGACGACGCCTACTGGACCCTCGACAACAGCTTCATCGAGAGCGTGTGGTGGCAGTTCCGCCAGATCTGGGACGCCGGCAACATCTACGAGGGCCACAAGGTGGTCCCGTACTGCGGTCG
>JANMRJ010000441.1:0-2610 GCA_031370985.1 Acidimicrobiales bacterium | reverse complement strand
CTGCGCCGGCCCGCCCGAACGACACGATCTTGGCGGCAGTGGCGTTGGTACTGCACGGTGAGCCGCCGACGCGATCGCGGAACCGCCCAAGCCGCCCCGACTCGTCGCCGGCACAGGCGGCATCCGCCGCGGCGCGCCGCGCCACACCGTTGGCCGTCGCCGTCGCCGTGACGTCGAGCACGACGGCTCGGTTAGGCGCCCATGCCGACGGCCTGGGCGATCTGGAGGCTCTTGCCCTCCGTCTGGAGCGCCGGCGCCACCATCACCTCGGCCTTTTGGAACTCCTTGACCGTCTCGTAGCCGCACGTGGCCATGGAGGTCTTCAGGGCGCCGAAGAGGTTGAGGCGGCCGTCGTTCTCGTGCGCCGGCCCGGTGAGGATCTCCTTCAGCGTGCCGCGGGCGGTGGTCTTCACCCGGGCGCCGCGGGGCAGGGTGGGGTGGAAGGTGGCCATGCCCCAGTGGTAGCCCCGACCGGGCGCCTCATGGGCCGCGGCCAGCGGGCTGGCGATCATCACCGCGTCGGCGCCGCAGGCGATGGCCTTGGCGATGTCGCCACCGGTGCTCATGCCGCCGTCGGCGATGACGTGGACGTAGACGCCCGTCTCGTCGAGGTGGCGCATGCGGGCGCCGGCGGCATCCGCGATCGCCGTGGCCTGGGGGACGCCGAGGCCGAGGACGGCTCGGGTCGTGCAGTCGTGGCCGGGCCCGACACCGACGAGAATCCCCACGGCACCGGTGCGCATCAGGTGGAGGGCGGCCTGGTACGAGGCGCAGCCGCCGACGATGACCGGGATCTCCAGCTCGCGGATGAAGCGCTTGAGGTTCAGCGGCTCGACCGTCTTGGACACGTGCTCGGCAGAGACGACGGTGCCCTGGATCACGAGCAGGTCGAGCTCGGCGTCGAGGATGGCCTTGGACAGCTGGTACGTGCGCTGCGGGGTAACGGACGCGCAGGAGGTGACGCCGGCCTCTTTGATCTCGGCGATCCGCTTCCCGACCAGCTCCTCCTTGATCGGCTCGGCATAGATCTCCTGCATGCGCAGGGTGGCCTTGTCACGGTCCAGCGTGGCGATCTCGCTCAGCAGCGGCTCGGGGTCGTCGTAGCGGGTCCAGAGCCCTTCCAGGTTGAGCACGCCGACGCCGCCCAGCTGGCCGATGGCGACGGCCGTCGCCGGGCTGACCACGCCGTCCATGGCCGACGCCATGAGCGGCAGCTCGAAGCGAAAGGCATCGATCTCCCATGAGACATCGCAGTCCTCGGGGTCGCGGGTCCGGCGGCTGGGGACGATCGCGATGTCGTCAAACCCGTACGCCCGCCGCCCTGACTTCCCGATGCCGATCTCGATCTCTGCCATCCGTCGAGACTACCGGGGTCCGCGCCCGTGGAAGTTTGGAGCTAGCGGAGGTCGGCCGAGGCGGCCAGGTCGGCCTGGGCCTCGGCGGTGGCCTCGAGGAACTCCCGCATGCCGGCGATCTTGAGGTTGCTCATGACCCGGCCGGGCGGGGTGTCGCCGCGCTCCCACTCCATCCAGGCCACGAGAAGCTTGGTCGGATCGGGCGGCGGTCGTTCGTCCACACGCCCACACTACTCTCGACCCATGGCCATCGAGATCGAGCTCAGCACCGCCCGCTGCATGGGGTCCAAGACGTGCACGCACGCAGCGGAGGGCGTCTTCGTGATGGCCGGCGACGTGGCGAGGGTTGCCGACCCCACTGCCGCCCCGCTCGAGGACATCCTGGCCGCAGCCGAGGGGTGCCCGACGGGGGCGATCAAGGTGAGAGTCGACGGCTCAGGGGCCTGACGGGAGGTCCCACTTCTCGGCGAACTCGCCATAGGTCATATCTGTCAGTTCTTGCTCCAGTTGGGCAAGCAGGACGGAACCCCCGTCGTGGCCCTCGTGCCAAGTCTTCAGGGTGCGGCCAGTACCTCTATCGACAACGACGATATCGACCGGTGGCCAGGTACCGAAGTCGCCAAGGACGACCGTCGCCCCCAGCAGGTTGAGAAAAAACGACCGTACGCGCTTCGCGACAGAGAGGGTTGTGGGCCGCGCTTCGACGCGCAACCGTTCGCCCGCCAGAACGTCGTTGTCCGCCACGGCGTGAAAGCTACACCGCGCCCAAATACGAAAGGACGGCCAGCAGCTGGAGAGCCGCTGGCCGCCCTTCCGCGTTGTACTGGAACTACCGGCGCATCGATGCGAACGAGCTGGCCTGAGCCGCCCGGTTCGGGATCGGGAGGGGCGGCTCGCCCTCCGGCACGTCGGTGATGAGGCACTCGGTGGTGAGGGCCATGGCCGCCACCGACGCCGCGTTCTGCAGGGCGGAACGGGTGACCTTGGCCGGGTCGATGATGCCGGCCTTGACCAGGTCCTCGAACTCGCCGGTGACGGCGTTGAGACCGACGGAGCCGGTCTCACGCTCGACCTGGCGGACGGTGATCATGCCCTCGAGGCCGGCGTTGAGGGCGATCCAACGCAGCGGCTCCTGCAGGGCAACAGCCACGATGTTGGCGCCCGTGGCCTCGTCGCCACTGAGGGTGAGGGCCAGCTTCTCGACGGCCTCACGGCACCGGACGAGGGCGGTGCCTCCACCGGGGACGATGCCCTC
>JANMRJ010000437.1:0-29110 GCA_031370985.1 Acidimicrobiales bacterium | reverse complement strand
GTCGCGCCGCCGCCACGCGCGCCCGAGGCGCTGCTCCCGCCGACGGCCCCAATGCTGCCGGCACCCGGGCTGAACAGGGCGCCGAGGTCGGTCGGCCAGTCGGGGACGAGCGATTCGAGGCGGACCGCGACCGCGGTCTCGTCAGCCGCGACCGACCCCACGATCCGCCACGCCGACACGGCGACGTCGGCCGGAGGTCGCTCGTCGCGCGTCCAGGACGAGCAGTAGCCGAGGGCCTCGATCGTCGGCCCGACCTGGATGATCGGAACGCCTGGATCCAGCGGCCCAGACGCCGCCGCGGCGGGCTCCACGAAGCGCCACGCACGGAGCGTCTGGCCGAGGAAGCCCTCGTGGGTGAACACGCGCCAACCGAGCGGCGAGCCGCACTGGAGCTGGAGCGCCTCCGCGGCCGCGGGCGGTCCGGGGATCAGCACCGGGGTGGCCGTCGGCAGGGTGAACGAGCCCTGGACCAGGGGTCCCGGCGGCCGCGCTGCGCCCGCCCACGGCTTGGCGACCATGACGACGATGAACCCGGCCACGAGGACTGCGAGCCAGCCGGTCTGCCGGCTGCGGCGGGCGACCCGGACGGTCGCGGTCGGTGGCGGTTCCGTGCCATCCGGCCACGATGCTGCCGAACCGTGTTGATGCGGTTCGCGTTCGACCATCCGATCGATTCCTCACCCGGGCCCGGCGTCCGACCGCCGGCCCGTGGCTCGCCCGGCCCTCAGTCCTCGCCGAGGTACGCCTTGCGAACCATCTCATTCTGGATCAGGTCGCTCGCCCTGCCGGCGAGGACCACGCTGCCCGTCTGGAGGACATAGCCTCGGTGGGCGATCGACAATGCCTGGAGGGCATTCTGCTCCACCAACAGGACGGTCGTCCCCTGGGCGTTGATCTCCTTGATCTTCTCGAAGACGAGCTGGACGAGGATCGGGGCCAGGCCGAGCGACGGCTCGTCGAGGAGGAGGACGCGGGGCAGCGACATCAGGGCCCGGCTGATCGCAAGCATCTGCTGCTCGCCGCCCGACAGCGTTCCGCCGAGCTGGTGGGTCCGCTCCCGGAGCCGCGGGAACAACTCCATCACCCGCTCGATATCGGGCTGGATCGTCTTCTGGTCGCGAGTGAACGCGCCCATCTGGAGGTTCTCGAGGACGGTCATGCGGGAGAAGATCCGGCGCCCTTCCGGGGCGTGCCCGATCCCCTGCCGGACGAGGAGATGGGCCGCCGTGCGCGAGATGTCCTTGCCCTCGAAATGGACGGTGCCGCGGCGCGGATGGAGCATCCCGCTGACCGTCTTGAGGGTCGTCGTCTTGCCGGCGCCGTTGGCCCCGATGAGGGTCACGATCTCGCCCCGTCCGACGGTCAGCGAGATGCCCTGGAGGGCGTGGATGTTGCCGTAATAGGTGTGGACGTCCTGAAGCTCGAGGATCGTCTCCGCGTCGCCCGACGGGCTCGCCGCCGAGCCGGCCGGCGCCGGCACCACGCTCGTCATACCGGCGGCGCTCCCAGGTAGGCTTCGATGACCTTCGGATCGGCCCGGACCTCCGCCGGCGTGCCCTCGGCGATCTTCTCGCCATGGTCGAGCACGGTCACCCGGTCGCTGATGCCCATCACGACCCGCATGTCGTGCTCGATCAGGAGGATGGTCAGACCGAGTTCGCTGCGCAGCCGGCCGATGAGGTCGGTCAGCTGGCGGGTCTCGTTCGGGTTCATCCCGGCGGTCGGCTCGTCGAGGAGGAGGAGCGCCGGGTCCGAGGCCAGCGCTCGGGCGATCTCCAGCCGGCGCTGGTCGCCGTACGGGAGGTTCTTGCCGAGCTGGTCGTCCTGGCCCTTCAGCCCGACGAGCTCGAGCAGCTCGCGCGCCCTGAGCCGCGAGCTCACCTCTTCCGCGCGGTCGCGCGGCGTCGAGAGCAGGGCGTCGATCCAGCTCGCCTTGAGCCGCGCGTGCATCCCGACCAGGACGTTCTCCAGCGCAGTCATGTTCGGGAACAGACGGATGTTCTGGAAGGTCCGGCCGAGGCCCGCGACAACCATGTCGTTCGGCCGCGCGCTCCGGAAGATCCCGAATCTCGACAGGCGGCGCTGGTAGGCGAGGGGCCGGGCGGCTCCGGTGACCATGACCACGAGGAGCGCGATGACCGTCAGGAAGATCCCGACGATGACGACGGCGCTCGGGGCCCCGATGGACGACAGGAGGATCGTGATCAGGATCGTGATCGTGGCCGGGACGAGCCACAGGATCGGCTCCAGCCAGGCGCGTCGGGCCTTGGCGATCATCATTTCGCCGCGGAAGTCGATTTGCCCGCCCGACGGATCGTAGATCCCGGCGATGATGTTGAAAAACGTCGTCTTGCCGGCGCCGTTGGGGCCGATCAGGCTGACGATGCTCTTCTCGGGGATCGTGAAATCGATCGAGTTGACAGCGACGAGGCCGCCGAACCGCTTCGAGACCTTGGCAGCCTGCAGGACGTCGGTCATCGGTCGTGCCCCGGTGTGCCGGATCCGGAGTCTTCGCCGGTCAGCTCCTCGGCCCCGGGCGTCTCGCCGAGTGCGCCGACGATCGCGGGATCCTCATCGGGCGGACCGGCCAGGTCGTCGGCGATGTGCAACTCGCGCCGTCGCCGCTGGCTCGGGAAGAGGCCCTCGGGTCTGAACAGCATCATCAGCACGAGGGCGATGCCGAACAGCAGGAACTGGTAGTCGGTGAAGTTGATCGCGTTGATGTCGAAATGGATCGGGCCAAGGTCGAGCGCCGGCAGATGCAGGGCTTCCTTGAACGCGTTCAGCTGCTTGAGGATGATCGACTGGATCAGGTAGACGACGAACGCCCCGACGGCCACTCCCCAGATGTTGCCCATCCCGCCGAGGATGACCATCGCCAGGATCGTGAATGACACCTGGAAGTAGAACTGGTCCGGGCCGACGATCGTCAGCTTCGAGGCGCTGAACACGCCGGCCAGGCCGGCAGTCGTGGCGCCGAGGGCGAAGGCAAGAAGCTTCGTCGTCACCGTGTTGATCCCGTTCGCCGCCGCCGCCAGCTCGTCCTCGCGGACCGCGTTCCAGGCCCGTCCGACGCGCGAGTCCTGTAACCGGTAGAGGAGGGCCATCGCGACCGTCACGATGAACAGCATCAGGACCATGTAGGCGTACGGGCTGACGGCCGAGAACTCGCCGAGCAACGGCAGCGCCTCCGGCCGGTAGATCCCGCTGATCCCGTTGGTGCCCTGGGTCCACGTATCGAGATTCAGGAACACGATCGGCACGATCTCGCCGAAGCCGAGGGTCATGATCGCGAGATAGTCGCCACGCAGGCGGAGCGTCGGGGCGCCGAGGGCAATCCCGAAGACCGCCGCCACCGCCGCGCCGACGACGAGCATCGGCAGGAAGGGCAGGTTGACCCCGGAAAACGGCGAGTTCGAGTAGGCGTAGGCGTACGAGCCGATCGCGAAGAACGCCGCGTAGCCGAGGTCGAGCAGGCCGGCCAGACCGATGACGACATTCAGGCCCATCGCGAGCAGGACGTACACGCCCGCGTTCGCGAAGGCGTCGAACCAGGGGTCCTTGTTCTGGATGCTCGACAGGGGCGGGATCTGGGGCAGGATGCTCATCAGGACGCCGACGATCGCCATCCCGACGAGGACCGAAGCCGAGCGGTGGCGGTCGGCCAGATCGGTCAGCCGGGCCCGTGGGCTCGGACCGCCGAGGCGCCCGCGGGTGGTCGCGACGGCGCTCATGCTCGATCTCCCGTCAGCTGGCCGAGGATGCCCGATGGCTTGAAGATCAGGACGAAGGTCAGGACGAGGAAGACCAGGAATTCCGACCAGCGCGAGAACCCGAGGGCGGACGAGAAGTTCTCGATGAACCCGATGATGAACCCACCGAGGACGGCGCCCGAGATGTTGCCGATCCCGCCGAGGACGGCCGCGGTGAACGCCTTGAGCCCGGAGTTGAAGCCGAGGTCGAAGCGGACGAAGCCGAACCGGAGCCCCCATGCGACGCCGGCGGCGCCGGCCAGCATTCCGCCGAGCAGGAAGGTCAGGGCGATCGTCTGGTTCAGGTCGACGCCCATCAATGACGAGGCGCTCTGGTCCTGGGCGGTGGCCCGCATCGCCCGTCCCATCCGCGATCGGCCGACGAAGTTCTGGAGTCCCAGCATCAGGCCGAGCGACAGGGCGAAGATGAAGATCGAGAGGATCGAGATCGACGCCCCGCCGAACGGGATCTGCCAGTCCAGCGGGAAGATCTGGGGTGAGGAGCGGTCGCCGGAGCCGGCGATCGTCAGGACGATGTTCTGGAGGATGAACGACACGCCGACCGCGGTGATCAACGGCGCGAGCCGCGGCGCGTTGCGCAGCGGCCGGTAGACGGTCCGCTCGATGAAGACGTTGATCAGCCCGACGATCGGCATCGCGAACACGAGCGCGCCGAGGACCAGAGCGGCCAGCAGCGGGATGTTCGTGACGGCTTCCTGCTGGTGGAGCAGCCCACCAAGGAACACGACCGCGAGCATCGCCCCGATCATGAAGATATCGCCGTGGGCGAAGTTGATCAGTTCGATGATCCCGTAGACCATCGTGTAGCCGAGCGCGATCAGGGCATAGATCGCGCCGATGGACAGTGCGTTGACCGTCTGCTGGAGCGCCTGGGCGAGGAAGTCGTTGCCGGTTGCGTCGAAGCGGGTGAGGGCCGCGAACAGCGCGCCCTGCATCGAGTTGCCGGCCGTCAGCTCGCCCGCGAACAGGAGGGCGCGCCACAGGACGATGAGGTAGATGAGGACGGCGCCGACGGCCAGACCGATGACGCGCAGGCTGCGGGTCAGGGAGCTCGATGCCGCGACCGCGGGAGAGGTGGCCGTCACGTCCAGACCTCGGGTGAAGAGACTGTCACGAACACGTCGATATGGAGAGGCCGGGGATCCAGATGGGTCCCCGGCCTCTCCGGTTGCGCGAGGTTACTTCTTGGCAGCGTCGAGCTGGGAGTCGAACTTCCAGTCGCCCTTGCCACCTGCGCCGGCCGCATCGAACGAGTAGATCGAGACGATGAGCTGGCTGGTGTCGCCGTTGGCGTCGAACTTGACGGCGCCGACGATCGTCGAATAGGTGTGGGTGGTATCCGTCGCGGCAACGCGGACGGCTTCCTTCAGCGCGGCGTAGGTCGCCGGCTTGTTGGCGCCGGCCCGACCGATGGCGTCGAGGACGACCTGGGCGCAGGCGAAGCCCTGGCCCGCGTAGCCCGTCGCGTCGATGCCGTACTCGGCCTTGTAGTCGGCGTCGAACTTCGCCTTGCCGTCGAACGTGCCCGGGCCGGCAAGGGTGCTGAACGAGTTGGCTGCCTTTGCGCCGGCCAGGTTGAGGAACGAGTTGGCGGTGGCGCCTGAGCCGTCGTTGATCCCGTCGGGACCGACGAAGGGGATGCCGCCGAGGCCGACCTGGGCAGCCGCGAGCAGGATGCGCGCGCCGCCGGTGGCCGTCACGCCGCCGAAGTAGATCGACTGCGGATTGAGGGCCTTGGCGGCCGTCATGATCGAGACGTAGTCCTGGGTGGTCTTCGGGGCCGCGTCATGCTTGACGACGGTGCCGCCGGCGGCCTTGAAGGCGGCCTCGAACGAGTCCGCGACGCCCTTCCCGAAGGTCTCGGTGTCATCGATGATGTAGACCGAGGTCTTCTTCAGGGTGTTGTAGATGTAGAGCGCCGCGGCCGGGCCCTGGATATCGTCGGTGGTGACGACGCGGACGTAGTTGTTCGGCTTGGTCCGGATGGCTGCAGCCGGAGCGCCCTTCGTCAGGTCCGTGTTCGTGTTGGCCGGCGAGCACTGGAGCAGGCCCGATGCATTCGAGATCGGGATCTGGGCCTTTGCGACGCCCGAGTTGAGCGGGCCGATGACGGCCATGTACTGCTCGTCCGAGACGATCTTGGTCATGTTGTTGGCGCCGGTCTGCGGATCGTGCGCGCCGGTGCTGGCCAGGGCGTCATCGAAGATCGCCGAGTCCGGGATCGTGATCGTGTATCCGCCCGCGGCGCCGCCGGCCTGCTTGAGTGCCAGCCGGATGCCCTTGATGATCGGGTCGGATGCTGCCTTGTCTGCGCCCTGCAGCGGGAGCTCGATGGCGATCTTGATCGCCGTCGGCGCCGCGGCGGTGGAGCTTCCGCAGGCACCGACGACAAGCGTCAGCGCTGCACCCACCACTGCCAGTTTCGCGAACTTCATCGATTTCTCCTCCTCGGTCGCCGTCGACCCGGGAACCCCGGTCGACCTCGGTCGGTGCCGCCTTCGAGGGCGTCCGGCCGCGGCTGTTCGCGCATCCGGCGTCCGATGCTGCAACCGCCGTCGGTCGACCGAGGGAGCGGTCAACAGTGGGCTGAAGCGAGCGGCGGTACGTGGCGGACGACGACGCAGGACGCAGGCTCGGACGGCGCGCAGGTTGCCGCCGAAGCGATGCCGTATCATAGGCGCCAGCGGACCGAATGCAACTACGGTCGACGCGACCCGGGCGTGTGCTGTCGAGCCTCTGGCTCGCCCTCCCGCGAGGTCCCGTCGACGACGGTGCGAAGCGACCCGCTCCCGATCGGCGAAGGATGCGAATTCCATTGCTCCAGCCGACCACACGAGGTGCCTTCGCCCGCGTGGAATACCTGATCCGCCCGGCTCGCATCACGGACATCGAACGGCTCGTCGCGCTCAGCGGCGGGTCGGTTCGCTCGCCCGGGGCTGCGGGATCGATGGATTCGGGAGACCTGCTCCGACAGCTGGTCTACCTCCCGCAGGCAAGCATCTTCATCGCCGAGGCCCGGCGCGAAGTGGTCGGAGGTGCGGTCCTCGCCCTTCGCCCATCCGTCCGGGCCGGCGGCTTCGTCGGCGCCGTGGACCTGATCGTGGTCGATCCCGACCATGACGCGGACCGCGTCACCGATGCGCTGCTGGAGGAGCTCCTCCGATCGGCGCGCAACAAGGGCTGCAGCATCGTCGAGGCGCCCCTCTCGGACGACCCGGCGGAGCGGACCCGCCTCGAACGTCACGGTTTTGTCGAATCCGGTCCGCGCGCTGAGTGCCGGGTGGCCACGGTCGGGGCCGCCGGGGGACGCAGCAGGAACTGAACATCCGAGGCCGTCAGGCAGCGAGATCGCGCCGACGACCCTCGATCGAAACAACACACTGAGGAGTCAAGGTGGGCAAGAACGTCGCCGTCTTCGTGGACGTGGCGAACATCTTCTATGCGGCCAAGGCGGCCGGCACGGACATCGACTACGTCACGCTGCTCAAGGCGACCACGGCCGGGCGCGACTTCGTCCGGGCGTACGCATATACGGGGCTCGACCCCGACAACGAGAACCAGCGCAACTTCCATGCCTTCCTGGCGCGGAACAGCTACAAGGTCGTCAGCAAGGACATTCGCAAGTACGGCGACGGCAAGGTCAAGGCGAACCTCGACATCGAGCTCGTCGTCGACCTGATGAAGACCGCGCGCAACCTCGACATCGCGATCGTGATCTCGGGCGACGGTGACTTTGCCCCGGCGATCCGGGCCGTCCAGGAGATGGGCGTGCGGGTCGAGGTGGTGAGCTTCCGTGGCAACACGTCGAGCGACCTGATCGAGGTCGCCGACCTGTTCACTGACATCACCCAGCTCGCCCGCGTGGACAAGACGTCCTCGCGTTCCGGCCGGCGGGTCGCCGGCGACGACGAGGACCTGTCGATGACCGAGGTCCCCGACAAGCAGACCGAGGGCACCGGCCAGCGTGGGCGCGGTCGCGGCCGCGGCCGTGGTCGACCCGGCGAGGCCGAGCCGGTCGCCGCAGCTTCGCGCCGGACCGCCGGCCGGGCAAGCAGCGCGCGCAGCGTGGCCGCTCCCGAGCCCGTGGCCGCTCCCGTGCTGGCCGGCAACGGCGCGCTGACCGTGCTCCCCGGCGAGAAGCTCTCGCGCGTCGCTCCGGCGGCATCCGCACCAGCCGCCGCTCCGGTCGACGAGCTCGACGAAGAGGACATGCCGTTCGATGTCGACCCGGAGTCGATGCCGGCGGCGGCGACCGATGGTGACGAGGCGCTCGATGGCGAGGGAGAGGCGGGTCGCCGCCGCCGCCGCCGCCGCGGCGGACGCGGTCGCGGACGGGGCCGCGGTCGCGACGGCGAGGCGCTGCCTGCCGGAGAGGCCGGCGAGACGGCCGAGGCCGGGGGCGAAGCGTTCGACGAGGAAGAAGAAGAGGAGCCCGAGGCCGCACCGGCACCGCGCGGACCGCGCACGACGCCGTTCGGCTCCGTCTGGGACTCGCAGATCGGTACCCCGACCTCGCGGCCGGCCAGCCTGGGCCCGGTCGTCGATGACGAGGACTTCGACGAGCCCGAGATCCCCGAGTACCTGATCGCGGAGCAGCGCCGGGGTCGTGCGGGCCAGGGCCAGGGCGGAGCCGGCAGTCGCGGCGGACAGGGTCGCGGTGGGCCGCGCGGCGGCCGGAGCGCGTACAGCGCAGCCATCGATCGTGAGCGCTACGGGCGTGGCGGCGGTGGCGGCGGTGGCATCAACCGCTATCCCGACGTCAGCGGACGGACCGGCCAGCCGGGCCAGTCAGGACGTTCCGGCGGACGACAGGAGGGCGGATACGCCCGCCAGGACGCCAGCTACTCGCGTCCCCAGAGCGCCGAGCGGTTCGATCGGCCCGTCCCGAAGTCGGGCGATCCGTGGAGCGAGGTCCCGCCCGAGCTCGAGGAGATGCTGCGAGCCCAGCTCGCCCAGTCTCCGAAGGCCCGCCGGCCCGAGCGCCCGCCGGCCACTTCCCGGATCGAGGCGGCCGATGCGGCCGGCGAGATCGAGACGATGACGGAGACGCCGGTCGACACGTCCGCGCCGAAGCGTCGCACCTCGACCCGACGAAAGGCCGGCGACGACGCCGCGACCGGGACGACCGCGGCGGCGCAGACGGCAGATGCCGGGAGCGATCTCGTCGCCGGCGAGCCGGCCCCGCCGAAGCGCCGGGCCTCGACCCGCAAGAAAGCCGACGCTGACGCGGCTCCGATGGCCGCGTCGACGGCCGAGGCCGAGGTCGAGGCACCGGCCGCGCCGAAGCGCCGGTCGCCGACCCGCAAGGCAGCTTCCACCGCGGACGGCCCGGCCGCGACCGCTGAGGCGACGGTGGCCGACTCGAGCGCGAGCGAGCCGGCCGCCCCAAAGCGACGCACGACGACCCGCAAGAAGGCCGATCCGGCCTGATCCGCGGGTCACCCGCCCGACCACAGCCCTCCACGATGCCGTGACCCGGACGGCGACCTCCGGCTCGGCCGGTTCATTCGGCTCGTCCGGTCCGACCGTTGCCGGCTCGACCGCAGCGTCGTCTGCGGCCGTCGCCGGCGTTGCGGCGACCGGCACCGGCCAGATGCTGACCCGGGGCCACGATCGTGCGCTGGACGGCGTCCGCCGGATGATCGCCGGTCGCGTCCCGCATGCGATTCTCGTCAGCGGGCCTGCGGGGATCGGCAAGACGACCCTGGCGCTCGACCTCGCGGCCGGGCTCCTGTGCGACGACCCGACGTTCGCCGCCCGGCCCTGTCGGACGTGCCGAAGCTGCCGCCTCGTCGACCGCAACCGGCATCCCGACGTCCATCGCCTGGCGCCGTCGGGTCCCGGCGACCAGATCCGGATCGGCACGCGCGACCGGCCCGAGGACGGAACGGTCCGCCGCCTCGCGTCGGACCTCGTCCTGATGTCGGTCGAGGGCGGGGCGCGGATCGCGATCGTCGAGCGGGCCGATCGGCTGACCGATGATGCTCAGACGGCCCTCCTCAAGACGCTCGAGGAGCCACCCGCGGGCGTGACGATCATCCTGTGCGCGGACGACGAGGATCGGCTCCTGCCGACCGTTCGATCGCGCTCGGCCCGGATCCGGCTCGGACCGGTGGCCACCCGGGAGATCGAGGCGATCCTGTCCGAGTCCGGCGTCGCCGAGCCGCCCCTCGCCGCCCGGCTGGCGCGGATCGCGGCGGGCCGGCCCGGTGCCGCCCGGACCCTGGCGCGCGCCCCGGACGCGGTGGCCGCACGTGACGAGATCGCGCGTTCGCTGCTCGACCTCCTGGCCGCGACGACCGCCCCTCGCCTTGCGGCTGCGCGTGATCTCACGAGCCGCGCGACAGCCTACGTCCGCGCGCTCGACCGCGCGGCAGCCTCGGCCGATGGCGCCCACGACACGGGCGGCGAGCCCGGGAAGCGCGGACGAGTCCGGACAAGGGGGCCGGCCGCAATCGACCTGCCGGCCGGCGCCGCGACGGCATCGACGTCGGGCTCCGCGACCGAACGGGCGACCGCGCCGGCGGTCGCCGACGAGGACGGCACCGACGACGGCGAGATGGCCGTCGACCCGGGCTCGGGCAAGACCTCCGTGCCCGCCGCCGAGCGTCGGCGAGCCGCGTCCGTGATCGTCGGGCTGTGGCGCGAGCTCGCCCGGGATCTGCTCGTCGTGGCGCTCGGCGAGGAGCGCCAGGTCCGCGATCCGGCCTTCCTCGATGACCTTCGCGACGCGGCCGCGAGCGTTGGCCCGTCCGGCGCCGCGCTCGGTGCGTTCCTGGGCCGCCTGGACACTGCCGGCGAGCTGCTCGAAGCCAATGTCCGGCCCGAGCTCGTCCTCGACACGCTCCTCCTCCACTGGCCGAGGGCCGCCGTCCGGTGACGGACGAGCAGCCAGTCGATGTCCCCGTGGCGCGCCTCGAGGCGACCGTTCGTGGCCGGGTCCAGGGCGTGGGCTTCCGCTACTTCATTGTCCGGCGAGCCCTCGAGCTCGGCGTTGCGGGCTGGGTGGCCAACCAAGCGGATGGCAGCGTCCGATGCGTCGCCGAGGGACCGCCGGCCGCCCTCGACGCCCTCGAGGCCGCGCTTCGCGACGGCCCGACCGGCGCGATCGTGGATGTCGTCGACGCCGTTCGGATGACCGGCGCCGGCGGGCTGGGGCGCTTCCGGGTCCGCTCGGGCGCTCACCGCGGGGACTGACGGACGGTCGCCGGCAGCGCCGTTCCGAGCGTTCCGGGCGGCCAACCGGTGCGTCCAGGAACCGAAATGCCCTGGTTCGGGACTTTCGTCCTCGCTCACCGGGACGTGTTTCCGGTATCCCCGAGCCGGATCGTGACCCATCGTTCACGGTGATGGAGTCCCAGCCCTCCGCAGCCGTTCAGGTCCCCGTCGAGCCCGTCGCCACGCTTGCCGAAGACCTGCCCGAGATCTATCGGGCGATCCTCGACCGCGTCGCCGACCTCGAGCGGATCGGCGCGCGTCGCGAGGCCGGCCGGATCCGTGCCGAGGCCACACGTGCCTACTCGAATGCGTGGAACGAAGCGGCCCGACGCCACCTCCTGCGGCTGCTCGCACGCGCCAGGCGTGGCCTGACCCCGGTCGACCGTCCGCGCGGCTGGTCGCTCCGGCGGCGACCCGCCACCGCCCGCTGAGCCCGGCGCCTCCCGGCGCACCAGCCCTTCAACGTGCGCGTCTTCCACGCTGGCGCCACTCCCCGCGCTAGTCTTGGAGCGTGGATCCCATCCGGACGATCGGTGCTGCGATCGCGGCTGCCCGACCTGCCTACGACGATCTGACCGCCCTCGCCGAGAACGTCGAGGACGAGTGGTCGTACATCAACGACCTCGCCTCGACCTGGATCGAGCGCCTGGACGAGGTCGCCGACGCGCGCGGCGACGAATCGGCGGCGGCCGGCGTCGCGGCGGCCGTCCCGGCGCTCGTGGCCGAGGTCGCATCGCTTGACGACCCGCATCAGGCGATCGACTGGCTCTCGACGTTCCCCCAGGTCCTGCTGATCGCGCTCGGCGAGCGGCCGTGAGGTTCCAGGATGCGTCACCGGATGCGCGGGCGGTCGTCTACGCCGGAATCCAGGCCGATCCGCTTGTCGCGCGCGCCGCTGCGCTCCTGGCCGACGCCACGCTCGACCAGCGGATCCTCGCCCGGGCGGTCATGAACGGAATGACGACCGATCCGCTGGCCTGGCAGGCGATGTTCCCGTCCCTGTTCGGACCGAATGCGCCATGGGACGGCGCCGAGCGCCAGCGGAGCGAGGCGATCCTCGCCGCCTCGCTCCAGGTCGCCGATCGTGGCGAGCAGGTCCGCTCGCAGGTCCGCGGGGCGCTCGTCGAGTCGGTCACCGAGCTGCTCGTCCGGCGCCGGACCGGACCCGCGGGGGCGGCGCTGGCGGCGACCGCGGTGCGCCGCGAGCGTCGGATCCTGTTTGACGGCGTCCGGGCCGAGATCCACCCGTACGACGTGACAGTCGAGACCTCCGGCGGCGCCGAGGCGATCGACTGCAAATGGGGCGCGCGGGGGATCAACGCCGACGTCCTCCACCAGCTCGACGACGCCCGGACCCATGCCGCCGACGAGGACGAGAAGCTGGTCGCGACGATCGTCGTGTTCGACGCCGAGCGCTCGTGTGCGGTGCGTCTCGAGCGCCAGACTGCGCCCCACGCCGCAACGCGCCTGATCAGCCTCGAGACAATCGATCGCCTGGCCGGTCGATGACGACGGACGAGACCACCGGGGACGAGACCACCGTCCAGACGAGCAGCCAGCTCGACGACGGCAGGTCCACCTGGCGGACGAGCTACCGGGTCCGGTTCGACGAGGCGGGACCCGACGGACTGCTCCGGACGTCCGGGTTCATGCGCTACGCCCAGGACCTCGCCTGGCAGCACTCGGCCGATCTCGGCTTCGGGCGCGCCTGGTACGCCGAGCGCGGCCTGACCTGGCTCGTCCGGGCGGCCGAGCTCGTGATCACGGCCGCGCCCGAGATGGGCACCGCACTCAGCGCCAGGACGGCGATCGTCGGCATCCGCCGGGTCTTCGCCCGGCGTCGCGGCGAGTTCCTCCTCGCGGACGGCTCGCCTGCCGGGTGGGTCCACACCGACTGGGTCCTGATCGACGCCCGCGGCGCGCTGACCCGGATCCCCGCGATCTTCCCGGAAACGTTCGGCGGCGCGGACCTCATGGATGCTGTCGGCCGGGTCCCGCTCCCGCCAACGCCGGCCGAGGCCGCCCATCACCGGTTCGCCGTCCGGCCCCACGAGCTCGACCCCATGGACCATGCGAACAACGCGGTCTATCTCGACTGGCTCGAGGAGAGCGTAACCGCGGCCGCCGACCCGGTGGAGGCCCGGGCCGTGACCACCGGCCTGCCGAGGCGATACCGGATGGAATACGCTCTCGCGGTCGAGGCGGGCGCAACGCTCGAAGACGCGGCGTGGCGGGACGACGACGGCGGCTGGAGATACCGGCTGACGGGGGCGGATGACGGCCGGGACCGCTTCCGGGCACGGGTCGAGACCGGTCCTGCAGCCCAAGCCGCCGGGGGCAACGGCACGGAGGATGCGTCATGACCTGAGCCGGGGTCGCCCGGATCTTCGCCTGATGCATCCCTCGAGTCAGAACAGGACTGGGCACGCGCAGTTCAGTTCGCGATCCTCATGATCGCGCTCGCTGCGGCCGGATCTGATGCATCTGGCGAGTCAGTCCGCCTTGGCCGCAGGCTCTCCGGACAGGCCAGCTGACACGGGCCTCGCCGACGATCCGGCGATGTCGCGTCGTTCCGATCCCATCCGAATCGAGGTCGCCCGACGGGCCGCCGCGATTGCCCGCCTGATCAGTGACGGCGAGATCCCGGACCGGGCGGCCGCATGGGTCGCCCGCTGGGAGGCGACGATTACCGGCCCGAGCAACCGGGCGGACTGGGAGGCGTTCGACGCCTGGCTCCGCGCCGAGCGGCAGCGCTCATCACCGGCCGAGCCGACGAGCGGCGACCTCTGAAGCCGGTCGGAGCCCGCCCCGCTCCGGCCCGCGACTCAGTCGTTGCGCGCGGACCGCCATGACCTGTAGACGGGCGGCCAGTCGTCCGCGGTCGGGCGCTCGCCGAGGACCGCGTGATCGATCGAGAGCTCGTACAGCGTGTAACCGTCGTCGACCTCGAACGGCCACACCGCTGCCGCCGCAGCGCGCCGATCGGCGTCGCCGATCTCGATCGCCTGCCCGCGAACCTGGAACTCGTGCGGGACGGCCGGGTCCTGATGGGCGTGCAACGCATAGCGCCCGTCGGCCGCCAGGTCGCCGGCCTTCGCCGAGCCGACGATCACGTACACGAGCAGGTGTCCGTCGACGATCCCGACATTGACCGGGTGGATCCGCGGTGGCCCGTCGCCGCGCACGGTCGCGAGGAGGCCCTCGCCCGCGCCGGACCGCTCGATCAGGTTGCGGCCGGCGGTCGCAATCGCGGGCGCTCCGGCGGTGAGGTCGCTCCAGCTTGTCATCGGCGACTCCTGTGCGGGGGTGGACACGTGATCGACGACGTCGCGGCTGTCGGGGTGGGCGAAGCCTAGGCGGGCGCGGGGCTCCGGGGCAGCGGGCTCAGCCGCGTCGGTGCCAATCGTCCTCCTCGAACCCGTCGCGGCTGTCCACGCCGAACCCGAGGGCGAGGATCCCGAGGACGAGAAATGCGATCGTGACGACTGCGTACAGGAGCATCGGATCCATGCCGTCGCCTCCGACGAGCCTCCACCCGGCGTGGCTCGCGCCCCCCGGCACCGGACAGCATGAGGGCCGGCCGCTCAGTTGCCAAGCGGTCGGACGAAAGCGCGGGTTGGGGGCCGGGACGGCTCGGGCCGGGTGGGCCCCGACCTGCGACACTCGCCCGAATGACCCCACCGCCGATCGTCCTCGCCGTCTATGGCACGCTCCGCGGCGGCGGGTTGAACGCCCCACTGCTCGAGGCTGCCCGGTTCGTGGGAACGGGCCGCGTGGCCGGGCTCCTGCGCGAGATGCAGCCGTCGACGAATCGCGCGTACGCCTATCCCTCGCTGGTGCTCGATGGCCTCGGAACGGTCGTCGTCGAGCTCTACGAGCTGACCGACCGGGCGGCGCTCGTCGCCGCCGACGACCTCGAGGCGTACGACCCGACCGACGAACCGGGCTCCGAGTACGTCCGCCGGGACGTCGAGGTCATCGACGGGCCGGTGGGGCGGGCCTGGATCTATGTCTACAACGGGCCGCCCGAGGAGATGGGCGATGTCATCGCCGGGGGAGACTGGATCGCCCACCTCGCAGGTTCACCCGCAGGTTTGGCTCGGAGCTAACCGACTCAATTTCCTGTCTTGACAAATCAATTTGTCGGTGACAGCATGGCGCCATGCTTGACGTGACGGTCATCGAGAACGCAGCGGCGGCCGAGGCCTCCCTCGACCCGGTCCGGTCGCGGCTTCTCGCGGAGCTGGCCACGCCCGGGACGGCAACGACCCTGGCCGCCCGGATCGGCCTTCCTCGCCAGCAGGTCAACTACCACATCCGGACGCTCGAGCGGCACGGCCTCGTCGAGCTGATCGAGGAGCGCCGCAAGGGCAACATGACCGAGCGGCTGATGCGCGCGACCGCGGCGTCGTACGTGATCTCGCCGACGGCACTCGCCGCGGTCGAGCCGGACCCTGAGCGGTCGCCGGATCGCCTTTCGGCCTTCTGGATGCTCGCTCTCGCGGCGCGCCTCGTCCGCGACGTCGGGTCGCTCCTGATCGGTGCCCGCAGCGCCGACAAGCGGCTCGCGACGTTCGCCCTCGATGGCGAGATCCGGTTCGCCTCCGCGGCCGATCGATCGGCGTTCGCAGAGGAGCTCTCGCACGCCGTCGCGGCCCTCGTCGCCAAGTACCACGACGACACGGCCGCCGGCGGTCGCCCGCATCGGATCGTCGTCGCCATCCATCCCAGCGTCCCGGCCGCGTCCGACGCGACCGTCCCGGCGACGCCCGAGCTCGCGGAGGAGTCCTGAGATGGCCCATCCCTTCGAGGTCCGTGTCGAACATACGGTCAACGCCACGCCCGAGCAGGTCTGGAACGCCGTGTCCACGGCGGCCGGTCTGGACGCCTGGTTCATGGGCGAGAACGAGCTCGAGCCGAAGCTCGGCGGGGCCGTCCGAACGACGCTCCACGGCTTCACGATGGACTCGACGATCACCAGCTGGGACCCGCCGCGTCGTTATGCGAGCACGAGCCCGCAGGCCGACGACGGCCGGCTGATGACGTTCGCCTTCGAGATCGAAGGCCGTGCCGGGGGAACGACGACGCTCCGGTTCGTCCACAGCGGCTTCCTGCCCGGCGACGACTGGGAGCAGGAGTACGACGCGCTGAAGATCGGCGATCCGGCGTACGTCGCGAAGCTCGTCGAGTACCTCGAGCATTTCCAGGGACGGATCGCGGTCCCGGTCACGCTATGGGGCCCGCAGGTTTCGCGCGAGCGGGCGTGGACCGCGTTCACCGGTGCGCTCGGTGTCTCGACCGAGCCGGTGGTCGGCGACCCGGCCCACTTCCGGGCCGAGGGACTGCCCGACCTGGATGGTGAGATCGACTACGTCTCGCCCGACTTCATCGGCCTGCGGACTGCCGACGGGATGTACCGCTTCATCCACGGGATGGGGACGATCGCGCTCGGCCACCATATCTTCCAGCCCGTCGATCGGGCGTCGACCGAGGCCGCCTGGCAGGCCTGGGTCGACCGCACGTTTGGCTGAACCCACCTCGCATCCCGGACACGGGAAGG
Organism: Acidimicrobiales bacterium; assembly: GCA_031370985.1. GTDB lineage: Bacteria > Actinomycetota > Acidimicrobiia > Acidimicrobiales > AC-14 > CADCTB01. The sequence continues at coordinate 12,559 of JANMRJ010000437.1, read as the reverse complement.
AGCGCTCGACATGGCAACCCTGACCACGACGACGGTCACCTCGACCGACGGCACGAGGATCGCCGTCGATGTCGCCGGGAGCGGCCCCGCCGTCGTCCTCGTGAGCGGCGGCTCGGTCGATCGCGGCTCGAACGCCGGCCTCGCCGCTGCCCTCCAGGGCGAGTTCACGACCTACAACTACGACCGGCGGGGACGCGGCGACAGCGGCGACACCGCCCCGTATGCGGTCGAGCGCGAGATCGAGGACATCGAGGCCGTGATCGCCCTGACGGGTGGCCACGCTCATCTGTACGGCTCGTCGTCCGGCGCAGGTCTCGCGTTCGAGGCGGCCGCGGCCGGCGCCCGGATCGACAAGCTCGTCCTGTGGGAGCCGCCCTACAACGTCGATCCTGCCGGTCGCCCGCCGATCGACTCGGTCGAGCAGCTCGACCGAATGGTCGCCGAGGGCCGACGCGGCGACGCGGCCGAGTTCTTCATGGTCCAGATGGTCCGGCTGCCGCCGGACTTCGTCGGCTTCGCACGGACCCAGCCGTGGTGGCCGGCCCAGGAGGCGACCGCCCACACGCTCGCCTACGACGCGCGGGTCATGGGCGACTACTCGGTCCCGACGGACACGGCCGCCACAGTCAGCGTTCCGACCCTGATCCTGACCGGCGGCAACAGCTTCGCCCTCTTCAAGCCGACGGCCGAGGCCCTCGTGGCGGCGATGCCCGACGCGCGAAGCTCCGTTCTTCCGGGCCAGGAGCACAATGTCGATCCGACGGTCCTCGGGCCGGCGATGGCGGAGTTCCTCAAGGCCTGACCCGGCGGCCGGCGCGACGCCGGCGGATTCAACGACATCTCGGCGCCCCGGAGCGGATCACCGCCCCGGGGCGCCTCCGCGCCTGCGCCGTCTGTCTGTTGCCCCAGGGCTGGACCGCCGCGACCTTGGCCGCGACGAGCCCGTCGGTCTCGCCGTGGTCGTGCCGGCGCCCGTAATGGCCGACCTCGACAGAGGTGCAGCCGAGATCGGCCAGCATCGGCGCGGAGACGTCGCCGGTGTGTGCACCGGCGTCATCGGGATGCACGTCCTTGGGCCCCCAAGCGGACACGGCTGCCGGCGAGACGCTCGCGGGCGACTCAGATCGCCGTGAACGGCAGGAGAACGAAGACCACTCGGTCGACCACGTCAGGTACGGCCCTCAAGCCTCACCCGATGTGCGCGGCGGTCAGGCCGACGACCCGGCTCGCTCGTTCGCCTCGTCCGCCGCCTTGATCTTGTCCACCTTGCGGGTCGATCCGCCGCCGGCGAACTCGGACCGGAGCCAGGTCCGGACGATCGACTTCGCGAGCTCGGGCCCGATGACCCGCGCGCCGAGGGCGAGGATCTGGGCATCGTTCGACTTCCGCGCGCGCTCCGCCGAGTAGGCGTCGTGAGCCTGGGCCGCCCGGACCCCAGGCACCTTGTTGGCCGCGATCGACATGCCGATCCCCGTCCCGCAGATCAGGATCCCGCGATCGTGCTCGCCGCGAGCCACCGCCTGGGCGACCTCGAAGGCGACGTCCGGATAGTCGACTGGATCCTCGCTGTGGCAGCCGAAGTCGGCGACCTCGAGTCCTTCCTCGGCAAGGACATCAATGAGGATCGCCTTCAGCCGGAATCCGGCTTCGTCGCTCCCGATCGCGACCGGCTTGCTCACCTGGGTTTCGCCTCCTCGACGGCGCTCGGCGCGGCTGGCCGGGCCACGCGTCCGAGCGGGCCTCATCGTATCCCGCGATCAGTGTCCTGTTCGCGAACAGCGAACGCAGTGGAGAGCGAGGAAACGACGTCGTCGAGGCGACGTGATCACGAGCTACGTCAACGGCGTCGAGGTTCTGTCGGCCACGGACGACCGGTTCCCGACCGGCGCGCCGGGGGTCGGCTTCAACTTCTTCGTCGGCAACACGAACGTCGACCACGGATTCCCGTCGTTCGAGGTCGACACGTACGACTGATGGCCGCGCACGGACCGGCCGGGTCCGACCTCGTCCCGCTTCTTGTCAGGCCTCGCTCGAGCCCGCCCACAGGTTGACGCCGCTCTCGGTCGCGTAGCGGTCGATCTCGGCCAGCTCGTCCGGGCTGAAGTCGAGCCGATCCAGTGCGCCGAGCGTGTCGGTCAGCTGCTCGACGGAGCTCGCCCCAACGAGCGCGGAGGTGACTCGCGGATCGCGCAGGATCCAGGCGATCGCCATCTGGGCAAGCGACTGGCCGCGCCGTTTCGCGATCTCATTGAGGCCGCGAACCTTGGCCAGGTTCTCTTCGCTGAGGAACTCCGTCGCGAACGAGCCCTTGGCCGTCACCCGGGATCCCGCCGGGACGCCGCCGAGGTAGCGGTCCGTGAGCAGGCCCTGGGCGAGCGGCGTGAAGGCGATGCAGCCGACCCCGGTCTGAGCGAGGACGTCGAGCAGGCCATCCTCGATCCAGCGATTGAGCATCGAGTACGACGGCTGGTGAATCAGGAGCGGGGTCCCGAGATCGGCCAGGATCGCGGCGGCCTTGCGCGTCCGCTCGGCGGAATACGAGGAGATCCCGGCGTAACGGGCCTTGCCCTGGCGGACAGCGGTGTCGAGGGCGCCGAGGGTCTCCTCCATCGGCGTGGTCGAGTCGACCCGGTGCGAATAAAAGATGTCGACGTACTCGAGACCCATCCGCTTGAGGCTCTGGTCGAGGCTGCTGAGGAGGTACTTGCGCGAACCTCGATCACCGTACGGCCCGGACCACATCTCCCAGCCGGCCTTGGTGCTGATCACCAGTTCGTCGCGATACGGCCGCAGGTCCGAGCCGAAGATCCGGCCGAACGTCTCCTCGGCGGCTCCGAACGGTGGGCCGTAGTTGTTGGCGAGATCGAAATGGGTGATCCCCCGGTCGAACGCGAGCCGGACGATGGCCCGCTGGACCGCGAGCGGCCGGTCCTCGCCGAAGTTCTGCCACAATCCGAGCGAGATCGCGGGCAGGTCCAGCCCGCTCCGGCCGACCCGTCGGTAGGGCATCGTTTCGTAGCGGACCGGGGCGGCGACGAAGGGTGGTCGCTCGGTCGGGGGCAGGTCGGTCATCGGTCTCTCGTTGCTCGGGAATGGCCACCGTCATGGTAGCGGCCCGGCCGCCCGACTCGCGGTCGAGTCCGGACCGAACAACCTGGCGGATCACCGGGTCAGCCGCCGGAATCGATCACCAGACCGTCATGCATGCGGATGCCATCAAGACCCGAATCCCGATCGAGCGGACTGCCAACCCGGTGATGACGGCCGAGAGCGCCTGATCTCAGAGTCAAACATTTGGGATGCGGCTCGTGAGCCAGGCCCCGACGCGAAGGAAGAGCGGCTCGCTTCCGCAAGCCGCTCCTGGCCGTCTGGCTGCGGTTCTATGGATCCGGAGCGGTCAGCCCTCAGGGCACACGCGTCCACGGCTTGACGAGGATTGGCGTCGGGGCATCCTGGAGCGAGAGATCGCGCTTGAATGTGAGGGTGTTCTTGAAGATGCTCCAGCGGTAGATGAATGTCTCGCCGCTTTGATCATCGGCCAGATAGATAACGTCGCCGTTGACCGTGAACGTTCCAGAGCCCGATGAGCTCTCAATCGGGTTGGTCTGGGTGGCGCTGAACCGGCCGTTGGCGAAGGTGTAGGTGAAGTCGCCCCAGTTCCCATCGTTGATGGTGCCTGGGTCGTCAAGAAATGGCGAGGCGATGAGCTCGGCCTTCGTATAGCTGGTCTTCCACTTCCCATCGAGGGCGGTTGGGCCGGTATTCGGCGAGGCGCTGGGCGCCGACTGGGCACACGGCGCGAGGACATCCGGTGCGTCTGTCGGACTGCGCAGGGCGATGATCGCGTCAATCGTCGCCTTCGTGGCGGGATCCTTCGACATGTCGTCGATAACGGGCTGGAGCCGCTGACGGAAAGCATCGAGCTGTTGGCTCGAGGCAGACTTGATCGAGAAACCTGCGGCGCAGAATTTGTCTCTCGACTCCCTTGCGTTGTCTGGGAGACGCGCTACCGCCAGCTGATTCGCCTCGGCCACCGCCGCTCGGAGCTGTCCCTGCTGGTCGGCGGAGAGGCCGTCGAACCACTTCGCGTTGGCGAAGATGACGAGCGGTCGAGGCCAGAAAACGAGATTGCGGGTGAAGGACTTGGCGCCCTGAAAGAAATTGTTGCCGGCGACTCCGGGCGCGCCCATTTCGATGCCATCGAGCCCCAAGAGGTTGAAGGACGCCGGCTGATGGCTGGCGGTGGCTCCGAGGGCTTTCATCGTCATCTCGGTCACCTGCGACGGCCGGAAACCGATGTGTGCTCCCTGGAAATCTGAAACCTGCGCCAGATCTCGGGTGATGCCAAGGGGCTGACGGAGCTCGCCCTGGACATAGCCGAGTCCGACGATCCCGATCGATCGCGGTCCGTCGAGGAGCTTCTTCGCCCAATCCGTGGCGAGGACCTTCGCCTCGAGGTCATAGCTGTCGATCAGCATCGGCGCCAGGAGACCGGCGAAGCTGTTGACACCGACGGTGTCGAATCCACGAGCACCGATGACGCCGAGCTGGACCTTGCCGGCGACGACATCATTGACCAAGCCAGTCTCGCTGTCGGGATCGCCCGGGCGCCAGGGACCGCTGACTGTCACGGCGATCGACCCGCCGGACAGCTTCGTGCTGGAGTCAGTGAAATTCTGCTCATCCTCGCCCGGATCGTTCGGTGTGCCGAGCGTCGCCTTGAGGGTCGAGACCGCGATGAGGCCCACCTTGGTGGGCGTGCCGCTTTGCGCGGGCGCGGCGCCGCTCTGCGCCGGCGCTGCCCCGCTGCATGCGGTCATCGCAGCTGAGATGGCCACGAGCGCCCCAATTGCCAGTGATCGGTTCCCGCGCATCGGAGTGGACCTCGAGTGACGGATTGGACCGATCGAGACTGGCTGAGCGCGGCGGGCAGTTCATCGAGGTGGACCCTCGACTCGGGTGCGGTATGAAGAGGGTAGGCCTTGAATCCAAACCCACAATCGAGGGATGACCCTGATGCGCCGCTTTTCGGGGGTGCGACGATGCAAGGATGCGGAACATCCTGGTCGTTGACGACTTCGGTCCGTTTCGGCTCGTCGTTCGCGAAATGCTCGAGCGCGATGGCTTTCGCGTTGTCGGCGAGGCAGCGGACGGCCTGGGCGCCATCGATGCCGTCCGCACCCTTCGGCCTGACGTCGTCCTGCTGGACGTTCACCTCCCCGGCGACGACGGATTCGTGATCTGCGAGCGGCTCCAGGGCCTTGCGACGGTCCCGGACATCGTGCTGACCTCCAGCCGCGATGTCGCCTCGTTCCGGCGGCGGCTTCGAACCAGCGCAGCTCGCGGCTTCATTTCGAAGGCGGACCTGACGTCGGCCGCGCTGGTGGCCCTCCTCGAGCCGAAGGCGCAGTGAGCCTGCGGTGGCTGGTGATCCCGGCCGGGCTCGTCCTCGGGCTCATCGCCGAGACGGGCTGGCCTGCCGGCATCAATACTCGCCTCGTGGTCGCCGACCTGGCGACTGGATGGCTGCTGATTGGCGGCGGATTCGTCGTCTGGCAATCCCGGCCCGCCAATCGGATGGGCGTCCTCCTGATGGCGACCGGAGCGGCCTGGTTCGTCGCGACGTTCTACCCTCCTGCCGCCCTCCTCTACTGCGGGCCGCTGATCCACGTTCTGATCGCCCACCCGACCGGAAGGGTCACGGGACGCGCCAGCCGTGTCGTCGTCGCGGGCGCGTACGTCGCGACCGTGTTGGCGGCGGTGATTCCCCTCGACGGCGTTGGGCTCGCGATCGGCGCGGTCGTCGTTGCCGCCGGCGTCTTCCGCCTGGTCCAGACCAGCCAGCGGGGCGGCTCTTCGAGTCTGGCCTACGCCCTCGCGCTGATCGTCGGATTGGTCCTGGCCGGTGCCGGCGCCGCACGTCTGGCTGGATCGCCCGTCGACGAGACGATCCTGCTGGCCTACCAGGCGGCGCTGGCTGCGACCGTCGTGGGCATCGTCGCGGAGATCGTGTGGTGGACATCCCCACCTGGTGTCCTTGCGCGTCTCGTCCTCGACCTGGGTGGCGCGGCAGAGGCGGGGACAGTTCGGGATCGCCTCGCGAGGGCCGTCGGCGACCCATTGCTGATCCTCGGCTACGCGGTCGATGGCGCCGCGATGGCCTGGGTCGACGACGCGGGCCGTCCCCTGCTGCGACCGCCGGTGACCCACCGCCGATCGGTGACGCCGATCACCGCCGGTGGCGTCGAGCTGGGCTTCGTCGCCCACGATCCGGCCTTCGTCGGCGATGCCCGCGTGTTCGGATTGATCGCGGCGGCGGCAGGCCTGGCCATCTCCAACGCAGCGACGCAGACGGAGATCAGGCGCCAGGTGCTGAAGGTCGACGCCTCCCGTGAGCGACTCGTCCACGCCGCCGATGCGCAGGGTCGCCGTTTCGAGGCCGACCTCGAGAACCGCATCGACGCGCGACTCGCCGGGGTCGCCGAGCTGCTGCGCCTAGCGGCCGACGTGAGGCCAGACGATTCCCAGCTTGGCACCGTGCGCGTCGAGCTCGCCGCGGCTCGCCGCCGCCTCCGGGACTTCTCACGCGGCGTCTACCCAGCGCAGCTGATCTCCGGCGGGCTCGTCGGCGCGATCGAAGAGCTGGCCAAGCGCTCGCCGATCCCCGTCGAGGCGATGCGGGTTGGCACGGCCCGGTACGATCCGGCCATCGAGTCGACCCTCTTCTTCGTCTGTTCGGAGGCGCTCGTCAATGTCGCCAAACACGCCCAGGCGACAAACGTGACGATCGAACTCGCCGAGGATGCCGGCGGCCCCGTCTTGCGGATCGCGGATGACGGTGTCGGCGGCGCGCGTGTCGCGGCTGGATCCGGATTGCGTGGCCTGACCGACCGCGTCGAAGCGCTGGGTGGCTCGCTCGTCATCGGCGACGGACCGAGCGGTGGCACCGCAGTGACCGCCTCGCTGCCACGCCTGCGGGCGATGATCGCCTCGGCTCAGGCCGTCTGATGCTCGCAGCTGACACGCTCCACGGTCGAGCGGCGGCACACCCTCGAGGCGGCCTGGGCGGACGTGCCGGACGGGTGGCGATCGGCCTCGTGGCCGTCGCGGTCGCACTCGTCTCGCTCCGCACCTCCGATGCGTCGCACGGCTTGTCGTACCTGACCGAGTCGGCGACGAGCGCTGTCATCGGACTGACCGCCGGCTGGGGGCTCGTTGCGGTGGGTTTGGAGACCGTCCGTCGTGGGCGCCGATCACGATTTGGTTACCTGCTGGCGGCAGCCGGGATCGCGTGGTTCCTGCCCGAGTGGGCGGATCCGGCCATCGGCGTCTCCGTCGCATTCACGATCGGTCTCGCGCTGGCGTGGCTGTATCCCGCACTCGTCGATCACGCCCTGTTCGGGATGGCCGGAACCTCCCGATCCGCGAATCGCGAGCGCTTCGTGGCCGTCGGCTATGCGCTCTTTGTCATTGGTCTCGGAATTGTCCCTGCTCTCGGGTTTGATCCCCGAGCCGCCGGATGCGGATTCTGCCCGCCGAATCTGATCGACGCGGGTGGGTCGCCGGCATTCTTCGATGGCGCGACGCGTGTCGCGACCGCGCTCTGCGCGGTCTGGAGCGCGAGCGCCGCTGTCCTCCATGCCGGTCGCCTGGTGCGCTCGGGTGCGTTGGCCCGCCGGGTGCAGGCGCCGATCATGATCCCGGGGATCGCCTTCCTCCTCCTGGTCGCCATTGCCCTTGGACGCACGATCGTCGCGGTCGTCCCGCCGACCGAGCCAACGGACCGTCTCCTCAGGCTTGGGCAGGCCGTCGCCCTTGTCGGGCTTGCGATTGGCGTCGCCTCCGAGTGGTTTCGCGCGAGGCAGTCCAGGGCCCGTGTCGCCCGGGTCGTCGCCGATCTCGCCGGCTCGCCCCCGATCGGTGGGCTGCGCGATCACCTCGCGACGATCCTGGGCGATCCCCGGCTGGAGCTCGCGTATCCCGTCGGGAACGGCGTTTTCGCCGATACCCGGGGTCGTGTCATGGATGTTCGGCCGCGCGACGGCCGTGCGACGACGCCGATCGTCCGCGACGGCAGCGTCGTGGCCGTCCTCGAGCACGATGCGGATGTGCTCGGTGATCCTGGCGAGGTCGACGAGGTCATCGCGTCGGCTCGACTGGGCCTCGACCACGAGCGGCTTCGAGCGGAAGCGCGCGCTCAGCTCGACGCATTGCGGGCCGCGAGACGGCGCATCGTCGAGGCTGGCGACGCCCGCCGAAAGCAGCTGGAACGGGATCTGCACGACGGTGCCCAGCAGAATCTGATCGCCCTGTCGATCAACCTCCGGTTCGTCGAGCGGGACCCCGCGATCGATCGCTGGATCGATGACGCTGCCGCCGAGCTACGCATCGCGATGGACGACCTGCGCGATGTCGCGCACGGTATCTATCCGGCTGTGCTGGGGGACGAGGGTTTCGCTGCCGCCGTCGACGTCCTGGGGGAGGCCTCAAGTGTCCCGCTGACGATCGTCGCCATGGTCCAGGATCGGTTCGACCCGGCGGTCGAAACGGCTGCCTATCACGTCGTCGCGGACGCCGCCCGCGGGAGCGTCGGTCCACTCCGGATCAGCGCGCGGCGCAGCGGAGCGCAACTCAGCATCGAGGTCACAGCCTCGGAGATTCCGGACTACATTGCCGACGAGATCGAAGATCGCGTCGGGGCCGTCGACGGATCACTGGAACGCGCCCGAGACAATGGCTTCACAACCCTGATCGCGGAGATCCCATGCGGGTCGTGATCGCCGACGACGAGTTACTCCTGCGCGAGGGTTTGGCGCGCTTGCTGATCGAAGCAGGCTTCGAGGTCGTGGGGAAAGCCGGGACCGGCGACGAGCTCATGCGTGTGGTGGAGGTGATGCGGCCCGACGTCGCGCTCGTCGACATCAAGATGCCCCCGACCCACACCGATGAGGGCCTCGTGGCGGCCCGCGAGATCCGGCGGTCCTACCCGAACATGGGTGTCCTTGTTCTGTCCCACTACCTCGAATCGAGCTATGCGATGCGGCTTCTCGAGGACCACCCCGAGCGGGTGGGGTACCTCCTCAAGGAGCGGGTATCCGATGTCGCGGTCCTGGCCGACGCGCTGCGCCGGATCGGGGAAGGCGAGTCGGTCGTGGATCCGACGATCGTTTCCAGGCTCGTTCGCAGGCCGCGTGATCCGGATCCGCTCGCGGAGCTGACCGAGCGCGAGCTGGAAGTGTTGTCGCAGCTCGCGGAGGGTCGATCCAACCAGGGGGTCGGCGCAGCGCTCTTCCTGAGTCCGAAGACCGTCGAGTCGCATGTTCGTCAAATCTTCATGAAGCTCGGTCTCGAAGGCGCCCCGGATGATCATCGTCGTGTGCTCGCGGTGTTGGCGTATCTTCGCCGTCGCGAGTGAAGTTCGGGCGCGCGACGTGGACCGCCGTCCCCGGCCAACCGATGGCCGAAGACGGCGTCCGAAACCACGATCGAGGCGTCACAGCCGTCGCGCGATCGGGCTACGCGCAGCCCTCGGGGGGAGTGTTTGCCCCAAAATTGTGGTCGACGAGAACCGCGCCATTGACGTACACGAACGTCGTGTAGAAACGCATCATCAGGTACGTCGCACCGTTGTCGAACGTCACCCGGTTGTCGTGGAACGACTCGTGGAAGACCTGCGAACCGTCCTTCGCCAGATGAAACGCGATCGCGTCCGTGCCCTGCTGGTGATAGGTCGCTTCGGTTGGCCTGTCCGGCACCGTCGTGATCCAGAACGTCTCGTCGTAGGAGAAGGCGACGCTGTCGCCGAGGTCCGTGTAATGGAGATGCTCGATGCCGGTGGCCGTGTCCGTGGATCCACCGAAGTTGTTGCACGGCGGCCAGGGATCAAAGTGCGTGACCGTCGAAAAGCGGTCGACGCTCGTGACCGTCGCGACGTTGGCGGCAAACGTCGAGGCGGCAAGGCCGAGGGACAACCCGACGGCGATGAGCGGAATGAGGACGCGCCTCCGCCGAAAGGTTCCGCCGCCCAGTCTGCCTGGAGACCAGCTCACGAGTGATCCGAACAAGCTCTTCGCCATCATGTCCTCCGCGCCCTGCGATCCGTTCGGAGCCAGATGGCCCACGTGGCGGATTGCCCAAAATGCTGGCTTCCGCCTGGTGAGCGCGAAACCGGGCCAACCCGACTGATCGCGCGGGTCGACCTTGAACCTTCGGCCGGTGGCACCAGGGCAAACCCTGAGGAGAGATGACGTTGTGGCGCGACCGACAGGATTCGAGCGCGCGGACGCGGTACATATTCGGATCCCAGTCGAGGCGCCGCAGACGCGTGGTCGGCTGGGGCGAGCGCCCGATCGGTGAACGATCGCGCTCCCGACATCGATCGCACAGGCGAACGCAACCGCGGGGGCGCCTGAGCCGAGGCTGGCAACGCCGCGTCGAGCCTGCTTGCACCTCGGCGAACCTGACCGGCGCCATCCAGTAGGCTCTTCGCACTCCAGCTTCACAAGCGGCGAGGACGAAGTGATCTGCTCGAGCTGCGCAACCGACAACAAGGCGGGGCGAAAGTTCTGCTCACGTTGCGCAGCGCCGCTCGCGGTCGTGTGCGCGATGTGTGGAGCGGCGAACGAGCCGGGTGACCTGTTCTGCGGCGAGTGCGCCCAGCCTCTCGGTGCGGCGACGGGATCCTCGCCCGCGGTTGCACTGACCCCCGGTTCGGTGGCCGCGGCGGCATTCGGCAGCGCCGCCGGCACGAGCGCGGTGGCCGAGCGCCGCCTCGTCTCGATCCTGTTCGCCGATCTCGTCGGCTTCACGACCCTCGCCGAAGGACGCGACGCCGAGGACACCCGCGATCTCCTGACCCGCTACTTCGATCTCGCGCGCGAGGTGATCGAACGCTACGGCGGAACCGTCGAGAAGTTCATCGGCGATGCGGTCATGGCCGTCTGGGGGGCGCCGGTCGCCAAAGAGGACGACGCCGAGCGAGCCGTGCGGGCCGGGCTCGATCTCGTCGATGCGGTGGCGGCGCTCGGCCCGGGAATCCAGGCGCGGGCCGGCGTTCTCACGGGTGAGGCCGCGGTCACGATCGGGGCCACGAATCAAGGCATGGTCGCGGGCGATCTCGTCAACACGGCGTCACGGCTCCAGTCGGTCGCTGCACCCGGCACGCTGCTCGTCGGCGAGGCGACCCACCGGGCAGCCTCCAAGTCGATCGCCTTCGAGGAGGTTGGCGATCAGCTCCTCAAGGGCAAGGCAAGCCCGGTCCCGGCATGGCGCGCCCTGCGCGTCGTCTCGGAACGCGGTGGGAGGAACCGGTCCGAGACCCTGGAAGCTCCGTTCGTCGGCCGGGACGACGAGATTCGTCAGCTCAAGGACCAGTTCCATGCGACCAGCCGCGACGGACGGGCGCGCCTCGTATCGGTCATCGGGCCCGCCGGCATCGGCAAGACCCGCCTGGCCTGGGAGTTCCTGAAGTACCTCGACGGACTGGTGGAGACGACCTGGTATCACGCCGGGCGGTCTCCGGCGTACGGGGAAGGGATCAGCTTCTGGGCGCTCGGTGAGATGATCCGCGAGCGTTGTCGTCTCCTGGAGACGGACGACCCGCAAACCACGCGGGCGAAGATCAGCGAGACGCTCGCGATCCACGTGCCCGACGATACGGAGCGTCGCTGGATCGAATCCGCGCTGCTCGCCCTCCTCGGCGTCGAGGCATCGCAGGGCGGATCCGAGCAGCTCTTCGGCGCCTGGCGGACCTTTTTCGAGCGGCTGGCCGCCAGCGCCCCGGTCGTGCTGGTCTTCGAGGATCACCACTACGCCGATTCCGGACTGCTCGACTTCGTCGACCACGTGCTCGAGTGGAGCCGGAACGTCCCGATCTATGTCGTGACTCTGGCGCGACCGGAGCTGCTCGAGAAGCGACCCGATTGGGGTGCCCGCAAGCGCAACTTCACGTCGTTGTATCTCGAGCCGCTGTCTGAGTCGGAGATGCGCGAGCTGCTGGCGGGGCTGGTCCCGGGTCTGCCCGCGGCGGCGATCCAAACGATCGTCGCCCGGGCCGACGGCATGCCCCTGTACGCGGTCGAGACAATCCGGATGCTAGTGGCCGAGGGTCGGCTCGAGATCGAGAACGGTGTCTACCGCCCGGTCGACGACCTGGCGAACCTCGCCGTCCCGGAAACGCTCACGGCACTCATCGCGAGCCGGCTCGATGGCCTGTCGGCGACCGAGCGCATGCTCGTGTCCGACGCCGCCGTCCTCGGCCAGAGCTTCACCCCGGCCGGTCTGTCGGCCGTGTCGGGGATGGAGGAGGGGGAGCTTGAACCGCGCCTGCGGACGCTCGTTCAGCGCGAGCTGCTCACCCTCGAGGCCGACCCTCGCTCCCCCGAACGCGGCCAATACGCCTTCGTCCAGGCCCTGATCCGCGAAGTCGCGTACAACACCCTCGCGAAGCGCGATCGCAAGACCCGCCACCTGGCCGCGGCCCGGTTCTTCGAGAGCCTCGGGACGGATGAGATCGCCGGCGGCCTCGCCGGCCATTACCTCGCGGCCCATGCGAACGCGG
>JANMRJ010000432.1:0-1588 GCA_031370985.1 Acidimicrobiales bacterium | reverse complement strand
CCGAGCTCGCGGACCGGCTGTGGAGGGAGTTCGCCCAGTTCCACGGGCACGAACCGAGTGGGAACTGGGTGCTGCTCGTCCACGACGACAACACAAGCGAAATTGTCCGCTTCGACAGCCCAGAGCAGATGTGGTCCCCCGAGCAGATTGCCGAGGTTCGGGAAAAGCTCAAGGGCGAGATGGAACGGGCCTCCTCGACGGGCTGACGGGTGACAGACTGGGAGAGAAACAAGATGACGGCACTCGATGCGGGTTCCTATGCCCTCCGGTACCTGTTCTCGCCCGGTGACAGATGACTGGTCCCTTTCATAGCCAAGTTTGGCTACACAGAGGACGCACTTGATGACCCCGGGCTGGGCGAGCGCCTCAGCGGCGAATACGCTGCCTTTCACGGACACGACCCCCGAGGAAGCTGGGTCCTGGTGGTGCACGCGGACAATACCAGCGAGATGTTTCGGTTCGACCGCCCCGAGGAGATGTGGCCCCCGGAGCGCAGGGCCGAGGCCAGGGCCATGATCGCCGAGGAGGTGCGGCTGCAAGGCCCGACTCCTCCCGGGCTTGCTTGGGATCTGCCGGCCGCCTCCGGGCGGAGGGGCGCCCGTCGCGCCTGAGGACGGCGACACGTGTCTAGCATCGGAGGCTCCCTGCCGCGCTGACGTGAGCGCGGCACAGAAGGGGTGAGCCGATCCCGAGGTGGCGCTGGCGCTGAGAGACCAGGCTTCATCTCAGCCGCTGATCATCGACGCTGGCTCAGCCCGCCATGCCGGCTCGGCCCGTAACACCGGCTCAGCCGGCTTTGGTGTCGACGATCTCCACCACGAACCACAGGGTCTCGTCGGGGCCGATGTCCGGCGGGGAGCCCGCCGCTTTGTACCCCTGGTCGGGCGGGATGCCGAGCAGGCGCTGGCCGCCGACCTTCATGCCGGGTATGCCGTCGGTCCAGCCCTTGATGACGCCGTTGAGGCCGAACGTCGCCGGCTGGCCCCGGGAGTACGACGAGTCGAAGATCTTGCCGGTCGAGCAGGAGACGCCGATGTAGTTCACCGTGACGGTGTCCTTGGCCCCGACGGTGGCACCGGTGCCCTCCTTCAGATCCTCCTTCACCAGTTCGGTGGGTGGTGGGCCCACCTTTACCGGTACGGCGGGAGCGCCGGCCGGCGGCGTGCCGGCGACAGGTACGCAGGGTTTGCCGGCGGCCGAGGCGCCGGCCACGGTGGAGTTGCCCGCCACCGTGGTGTTGCCCGCCACCGTTGTGCTCGTCGCACCGGCCGTCTTGATGTCGGACGAGTCGTCCTTGCGGGTGGTGATGAACGCCACCAGGGCCACGCCGGCGAGGGCGATGACGACGAAACGGATGGCCCGCCGGCGCTGGGCCGCGGCTTTCGCAGCGGCGGCCTCCCGGGCCAGGCGGGCCTGCCGCTGGGCTTTCTGGCGATCTCGCTTGGTCTCGGCCATTGCGGCAACGTAGCAAGCCGGGCCGCCAGGTCGGTAGCGGCGATATCGTCAGGGCATGTTGCGTCGACTCGTCACGGCTGGCCTTGCGGCTGCGCTGCTTGTGTCCTGCTCGTCCGACAAGGAGGGTTCGTCG
>JANMRJ010000431.1:0-4586 GCA_031370985.1 Acidimicrobiales bacterium | reverse complement strand
GACGTGGACCGGCGGGATCGTCCCGAGCGCGGCGATGGAGTACACCGCGACGAGCTATGCCAAGCCGCTCCGGCTGTTCTTCCGCTCCGTGTTGCGGCCCTCGCGCGAGGTCCGCATCGACGTGCACCCTGGCACGCCGTTTCCGCGGACGATCGTGTACCGGAGCGAGTACACCCGGTTCATCGACCGCCACCTCCTGCGCCCGATCCACGGCGGCGCCATCCGGGCGGCCGAGCTCGTCCGACGGCTTCAGAACGGTTCGGTGCAGTTGTACGTCGGCTATGTGGTGGTGGCCCTGGCTCTCCTCCTGGTGTTCGCCCGATGAGCGCGGAGTGGGCGGGCTGGCTTGGATCCGTGGGTGCGACGGTGAGCGCCATGGTCGGCGCGACGGTGCTCGTGGTGGCGCTCCACGGGCTCGTGCTCGTGGGCGGGGCGCCCTTGCTGACCGGGACGATCCGCCGGACGAAGGCCCGACTCCAGTCGCGCCGTGGTGCGCCGCTCGTGCAGCCGTACCGCGATCTGGCCAAGCAATGGGCGAAGGGCACTGTCGAGAGTGACGCCGGCGGACCGGTCGGTCGCTACGCTCCGGCGGCGGCCCTGGCGGCGATCCTGGTGGCCGCGCTCCTCGTGCCGGCGGTGGCGGCCCGTCCGGCGCTGTCCGGCTGGGGAGACGTGCTGGCGGTGGTCGGGCTGCTCGCACTGGCTCGATTCGCCATGGCCCTCGGCGCGCTCGACACGGGCAGTGCCTTCGGCGGGATGGCCTCGAGCCGCGACGTGTCGATCGCGGCGCTGGTGGAACCGGCCGCGCTGCTCGCCCTGGCCGGCGTCGCGATCGGTGCCGGCTCAACCGACCTGGGCGTGCTCTCGCGATCCGGATCGGCTGCCGGACTGGGCCTGCTCACTCCGGCCAATCTGCTGGCCGCCGCCGCATTCGCCATCGTCGTCATCGCCGAAACCGGGCACTACCCCGTGGACAATCCGGACACCCACCTTGAGTTGACCATGGTCCACGAGGGTCTGCTCATCGAAGCCTCCGGCCGGCGCCTGGCCCTGCTGAGCCTGGCCGCCCACCTGAAGCAGGCCGTCCTGCTGGCGATCTTCGTCGCGGTCTTCGTGCCGCGGGGCGCCGCCACCGAGTTGGCGCCCTGGCCGATCGCCCTCGGCCTGATCCTGTTCGCGATCAAGGTCCTGCTGCTGGGCCAGGGGCTCGCCCTCATCGACGGCTCCATCGCCAAGCTCCGGATCCTGCGTCTGCCGGACCTGCTTGGCTCCGCGACGCTGCTGGCCCTGACCGGCTTGGCCGCCCGGATCTGGCTCGGCCGATGAGCTTCGACCTGGCCGCGGCCGCCGCGCTCGTCGGGATCTGTGCCGCCGGGATCGTGGTCACCGGAGTCTGGCTGGTCATCGGCCGGTCGCTCGACCGGGCGGTCGGCGTGTTCGCCCTCCAGGCGGCACTGGTGGGGGTCGTGGCACTGGCCGTCGGGGTGGCCACGGGTGCCGCCCACCTCATTGTTGGCGGGTTGCTGGCGATCACGGTTCGGGCCGTGATCGTGCCGATGGTCCTGCGTGGGATCCTGCGCGAGAGCCCGGTCCGGCGTGAAACCGAGCCGTACCTCGGGCGGCGCGGCTCGCTCCTGGCCGCGATCTTGATCGTGTTCGTGGGGGTGGCTGGTGGTCGGGAGGCGGGGCTGGCGGGCTCGCTCGGCGCGCCGGACGCCCTGCCCGCCGCGATCGCCACGGTGCTCCTCGGCCTGCTGCTCATGACCACCCGGCGAAAGAGCGTGTCCATCGTCATCGGGCTGCTCGTGTTCGACGACGGGATCGCGCTGGCGGCGCTGTCCCTGACCTACGGGATGCCGCTGGTGATCGAACTCGGCATCGCCTTCGACCTGCTCATCCTGGTCGTCGGCATCCGGGTCTACGCGCGGCGCATGCTGGCCACCTTCGGCTCGCTGTCCACGGACCGGTTACGGAACCTGCGCGGATGATCGACATCCTCGTCGCGCTGGCGGTCCTCGGTCCGGCCCTCGGTGGCGCGGCCGCCTGGTCGCTCCCGCCCGGAGCCGCGTTCCGGGCGCTGGCGACGGGCGTGCTGCTGGGAGCCGGCGCTGCGCTGGGGGTGGGGGCGATCGTCTTCTCGGCTGGGCCGCAGCGGGCACTGGCGGGCGCGGCGACGGTTGATGCGCTCGGGGCGTGGATCCTCGTCACGGTGGCGATCGGCTCGGTGCTGGCCCTGGCAGGCTCGCCGGCTCATCTTCGCCATGCGGCCCGGGCGGCGGACCATCTGCCGGGCGATGCCGGCCGCTACCTGGCCCTGCTGGGTGCGTTCGTGGCGAGCCTGGCCGCTGTCCCGCTGCTGACCAACCTCGGGCTGGTCTGGGTGGCCGTCGAGGCCGGGACGGTGGCCGCGGCGTTCCTGGTCGGTTCGTCGCGAACGCCGCACGCGATCGAAGCGGCCTGGAAGTACCTCATCCTTGGCTCGGTCGGGGTGGGCTTCGCGTTGCTCGCCACGTTGCTCGCGTACGCTTCCTCGGTGCCCCTGCTGGGCGAGACCTCGAACGCGCTCGACTGGCCGCGGCTGGTGGCCGCGGCGCCTCTGCTCAACCCGGGTCTCATGCGGCTCGCCTTCCTGTTCGCACTGGTGGGCTACGGAACGAAGGTGGGCCTCGCACCGTTCCACACCTGGCTGCCGGATGCCCACAGCCAGGCCCCCAGCCCGATCAGCGCGCTGCTCTCGGGGGTCTCGCTCAACGTGGCGCTGTACGCGCTCATCCGCTTCCATCTCGTGGCGGCGGGCACGCTGGGGCCCGGCTTCAGCTCGAGCCTGCTGATCCTGTTCGGGTTGGGCAGCCTGGCGGTTGCCCTTCCGTTCATCGTCGCCCAGGGAGATCTGAAGCGGCTGCTGGCATACAGCTCGATCGAGCACATGGGCCTGCTCGCCGTCGCGATCGGGGTGGGCGGGCGGCTGGCACTGGTGGGCGTGGCGCTCCATCTGCTCGGCCACGCCCTGGTCAAGTCGACCCTGTTCCTGTCCGCCGGCCGGATCGTGGATGCGGCCGGGACGCACCGCCTGGGCCGACTGGGCGGAACGCTCGACCGGACACCCGTGTCGGGGGCGGCCCTCCTGGTGGGCGTGCTGCTCATCGGTGGGCTGCCGCCGTCGAGCGTGTTCGCCTCGGAGTTCGCGGTGATCGTGGGCGGGGTGGGGCAGGGCGCTGGGCCGGCGGTTGCCGCGGCAGCGCTCTTGCTCGCGCTCGCCTTCGCTGGGCTGACGTTCCACGCGGTCCGCCTGGCCTGGGGCGGCCGACGCCTGCGAGCGATCGAAGTCGCGCAACCTGCCGAGCCGAACGCCGAGCCGAGGCCCGCGCCGGCGACCAACTCAACCGTCGAGCCGACCGCCGAGCCGACCGCCGAGCCGACCGTCGTGCCGCCGCCCGCGCCGACCGCCGACAACCGGCCGGCGACCGAGTCCGGGCCTCCCTCCGCCTGGCGGTCGCGCGCTGGCCTGGCCGAGATCCTGCTGTACGGCGTCCCGCTGTCGGCCGTGGTCGTGCTCGGCCTGTGGACGCCCGGGCCCCTGCAGGACATCCTCAACGCGGTCGCCGCGGTGCTGGGCGGTCCCCGTGGTTGAGCCTCTGCAGCCATCGGCATGGGCCGGCGCGGCCACCTCGGGCTCGATCGACCCGGTCGTCCTCGTCGCGCGGGAGGCTCTCGCGGCGCGGGTCGCCGAGTCCGTTGCCGCAGGCGCCAGGCTGGCCACCCTGGTCGGCCTCGACGACCGTGCCCATTCGGGGGGCTTCGCCGTCGAGGTCGTGCTCGACCAGCCCGGCGACAGCCTCGTCCGGCTCCGCGTGAACCTGCCCGCCGAGTTGCCCTACTACCCGGCGATCACGCCGTCCGTGCCTGCCGCCCAGTGGGACGAGCGCGAGCTCAAGGACCTGTTCGGGATCGTGCCGGAAGGCCACCCCGATGCCCGACGACTGGTTCTCCACGAACGCTACCCGCGCGGCTTCCACCCGCTCCGCAAGGACGTCCCGGCCGACGTCCGGCCGGAATGGGCGGATCGCCATTTCGTCCCGTTCGAGGCTCACGGCGAGGGACTCTACCAATTGCCGGTGGGCCCGATCCACGCCGGGGTCATCGAACCCGGTCACTTCCGTTTCTCCGCCGTGGGCGAATCCGTCCTGCACCTCGAGGCGCGCCTGTTCTTCACCCATCGGGGGCTGGAGAAGCTCGTCGAGGGTCGCTCGTTCGCGGCGGCACTGCCGATCGTCGAGCGCGCCTGCGGGGTGTGCACGGTGACCCATGCCCTGGCGTTCTCCGACGCCGTGGAACGCCTGACCGGTACCGAGCCGCCGGCCCGAGCACGCTGGGCGCGGACGGTCCTGGCCGAGCTCGAGCGGCTGTACAACCACGTGGGCGACCTGGGCAACTTATGCGCTGGGGTCGGTCTCAACGTGGGGATCGCCGGCTTCGGCTGGCTCAAGGAACGGTTGCTCCGGGCGAACGAATCGGTGACCGGGCACCGCTACTTGACCGGGCTGGTCGGGCCGGGCGGACTTCGGTTTGAGCTGGACGCCGACGGG
>JANMRJ010000041.1:0-1382 GCA_031370985.1 Acidimicrobiales bacterium | reverse complement strand
GAGCGAGGACCCGCGGCTGGGCGAGGCAGCGCTCGACGCGATCTGCGAGCCGGTCCCTGCCCGCGTGATCCGGGCGCTCCTGCGCGACACGATCAGCCCGACGATCGTGCACGGCGGGGTGAAATACAACGTCATCCCGGGTGAGGCCACGATCGAGCTCGACTGCCGGCTCCTGCCCGGGACGACTGAAGCCGACATGCGCGAGTCGATCATCGGCCGACTGGGCGACCTCGCGGCCCATGTCGACGTCGACCTGGTGATCCACGCTCCACCCGTCGCGGCTCCGGTCGATAGCGACCTCTACGCCGTCCTCACCCGGACCGTCGTCGACCACGACCCGGCCGGGATCCCGCTGCCGTTCATGGTCCCGTTCGCGACGGACGCCAAGCACATGGCCGCGCTCGGAGTCCCGACGTACGGCTTCTCACCGCTTCAGCTCGCCCCCGACGAGCCGTTCATGGAACGCTTCCACGGCGTCGACGAACGAGTCGGCGTCGACGCCCTGCGCTGGGGCCTGCCGGTCCTGTACGACGTGGTCCGCCGCTTCTGCGGATAGGCCGTGGACTTCATCGACTTCGACCTGATCGGCATCGTCTGAATCCGGATTTTTGAGGTGCTGCTCGTCCTGATCTGCCTTGGCACCGGCCAATGGATCCATGACGAAGCTCGCACGGCGGGGTGGTCGCTCCGCGCGTGTCGCGCGATGACCGCAATCGCTTGGGCCCTCGCGCTCAGCTCCGTCGGAGGGTTCGTGTCTGACACCCTGTGGCTGGAGCTCGCCGCGTTGTTGGCGGTGCTCGCGACCTTCTTCGCATCCGGGGTCACTGGTGACTCAGATCGGCCCCGGGCATGCGTGGCCGAGGCTCGATTTCGTGCGATTGGGCGATCCCCCGTGCACGCTCGCGACGGATTTGAGTCGCTGGCGACTCACACGGCCACGTGGCGGCGGCCACACGCGCGCCGTTGCCGGAGCGCGCGCCGGCCTACTCGGCCCGGTTCTTGATCAGCCGGCCGCGTCGCGAGATCGCGTGGGTCGCCAGGGCTGCGACACCCATCGCGATCAGGGCCCGCTCGGCGGTCGGCATCGGGCGGATCGCCGACAGGAACTGATCGGCGCGGGCACGATCGACGACACGCAGGAGGGCCGCTCCGCGGGGCGTCAGCTGGAGCGTCCGCTGGCGCCGATCCTCTTCCTCGACCCGCCGCTCGACAAGCCGCCGCCGGACGAGCCCATCGACGAGCCGGCTGGTCGCCGACGGCGAGCGGTTGATGACCTCGGCGAGGTCGCCGATCGTCATCGTGCCCGAATCGGCCAGGACGTAGAGAGCGGCGAGCTGGGTGAACCCGAGCCGCATCTCGCCGAGCTGTGAGGCGAAGCCTAT
>JANMRJ010000396.1:0-4359 GCA_031370985.1 Acidimicrobiales bacterium | reverse complement strand
CCCGTCGGGAAGTCAGCGGCAGCCGCGCTGGCCGGAGCCGCCGCGACGAGCGGGAGGACGAGGGCCAGGCCGAGCAGACCGGCACCGAGACGAGCGCGCAGGCTTCGAAACATGCGCTCAGCATGCCCCCGCGGGTCGCCGCGCGCCAACCCACCGAACGGTCACGGTCCTGACGGGGACGAACGGCCCGGCCAAAGGGCCGTTGACTCCGCTCGCGGTCCATTGCTGATCAAGACGACGAACTGGACCGCGCTGACCACGACCACGGGCCTGACCGGCGGCACTTGTGCCTCGAACGCCGGCGCCCGGACGGTGACGACAAGCTTCGACGGGCTCGGCCGGGACTCTCGCGACGAGGTCACCGCCGGTCCCGGGACCGGTGATCGGACCCTGGACGCCACGCTGGATTCGGCCGGCAACCGTCTGACAGCCGCCGTCCGGAAGAGCGGCGTGACGACGACGACGACCTTCGCAGTCAACCTGCTCGATGGCCAGATCACCGAAGCGCGGGCCGATGGCTCGACCGCGAAGTCGACGTTCGACGCTTCCGGCAACCACACCGACCATTGCTACTGGAAGCCGACGATCGGCGTGGGCGCGTGCCTGCCCGTCAACACGGCCGGCTGGACGAACCCGCCGACCCAGAGCACCTCGACGTCATACGACGCGCGGAACAACCGGATCGGGCTGACCGACTCGGCCACGAACGCCACGACGACGTACGACCCGAACCACCTCTACCAGGTCGCCGCGATCTACCAGCCGACGACGGCCGGGTCCGGGCGCGAGCACCAGACCATCTTCGACTACGACACCCGCCATCGGATCTGGACGGTCACCGAGCAGAACTGCCTTGTCAGCTCGGCTCATACCTGCAGCTCTACCGTGGCCACCGGCTCGGACACGTACGCCTACGATGCCAACGACAACCGGACCCAGGTCACCGAATCCATCAACGGAGTTGCGGGCCCAGTCCGCAACTACTGCTGCGACGGGCTCAACCGCCTCCGGGCACGCAACACGACGGCCGCCTGCGCGACCACGAGCGGCGACGAGACCTTCACCTACGACGACGCCGGCAACCGGCTCACCGCGCCCGCCACGACCTACACGTACAGCCCCGACGGCCAGCTCCAGACCTGCAGCAGCGGCTGCGGCACGGTCGCCCACGACAGCGCCGCGCGGGTGTCGAGCCTGAACGGCTGGACCTTCAGCTACGACTCAGACGGGCGACTGACGACGGCCACGTCGGCCGCCGGCTCCGTCACCTACGCATACGACGGCGAGGGGCATCGGACGTCGATCGCGGAGACCCCAACTGGCCTCGGCACCACGACGACGTCGTTCCGCTACGAGGGCGACGCGATCGTCGAAGAGTCGGTCGCGGGGACCGTCACTCGGAGCTACACGGTCGACGACGCGGGCACGATCCGGAAGATGACGATCCCGGTCGGCCAAACCGGTGCAGGCACCTACCTTGTCACCTGGAATGGCCACGGCGACGCATTGGGACTGTGGCTCCAGAACGCCGACGGCAGCCTGACCCTGGCCAACAGCTACACCTACAGCACCTGGGGCGCCCCGACGACGACGGTCGCCACGGGCACCGACCTCGGCTTCCGGTTCCTGTACGTCGGGGCGTCTGACGTCCAGTGGGACAACAGCTTTGGGCTGCTTGGGCTGATATACATGCACGCCCGCCACTACAGCCCGGTGGTTGGGCGGTTCATTCAGCCGGATCCAAGCCGCGCTGAGGCGAATCCGTACACCTACGCCAACGGGTCCCCGATTTCCCGCACAGATGCGTGCGGAACCTTCAATTTGCCGACCGGGAGCTTCGTCCAGCGGTTCTGCAAGAACCAATACGACCAGATCATGAGGAAGTTGGAGATACTGGAGAACAGATACGAGGAGTTGGTGCAAGGCGGAGACAAGGGCCACCAGAAGTCGATCAGACTACTCAAGGACGCCCTGAAAGCCTTGGTGGGCCACTACGACAAAGGTCCGTGCCCCGACATCTACAAACCTCTTCCCTCGCGTGCCTACGAGACCGTAGACCTTTCCCCACCGGCACGTGGGCGAACTAGCATCGTTCAGTGGCTTAGCGGCCTGCTTGTAGGAGGGGGAGTCGTTTTCGGCGGCGTTTGGTTCGGCGCGAAGTTCCTTGCCCCTGCCTTTGGGCCCTTCGCACCGGTTTGGGCATTGCTAGGATAACGAAGGGTCCGAGTACGACGACATGGAGATAGTTGAAGGCCGCTTCCTTCTCGAAGAGGCGCTCGTGTTGATTGCTGGGAGTCCGTTTGAGCGATACGCCTCAGACTTGGGACTAGACTCGGCGATGTTGACCGAGGCGCGATCTGCGGTTCGAAGAGGCCTCCTCGATGGCGACTTCGATGTCAGAGCCATGAGACGGACATTGCGGGACGCAATCGGCGAAGTCGATGCTGACCGACTCATTCGTCACATAGTCTCGCTTCTGGCTGGTGGCCTGTGGATGTGGTACGCCCCGCTGGTCCGTGCCTCACGCCATTGGCAGACCTCTTCTTCATTGAGCGGCGACCAAATCGCCCTGCCGGCTGCCCTTGCCGACATTTCGGTCGTTCGAAGCGTTCAATTTGAGGCGATCGACGAAGTCGATATTCTCGTCGCCGAGTGGTTCGGCCCAGAAGGCGATCCGGCCGCGGCTATCTACAACGCAATGGTCGAACGGGCCGTGTGCTCGTCCTTGGCGTCGATCGCTCTCCTCGACGCCGAGTCACGCCAGGCGATCACGTCGGCGGCCTCAGAGGAGGCCATTTTCCTCAACATCCCGCTTCCCTTTCCGCGCCTCTAGCACGGGAAGATCCAGATGTCACCCGACCTTGACCGCGCTATTCCCACGATCCGATGAGGGCCGGTCGACTCGATCGAGTTCAAATTCACACGCGTTCCGTGCCGTGATGCTTGTTCGCTGCACTTCGACGGTGGCCTCGTCGTTGCCGCCGGCCTAAGCACGAACGCAAACAGGATGAACGTTTCGAATTCGCGTCGGGCACCGAAAAGGCGGGACGATGACTGACGACACGACCGAGGCTCTTCGACTGGCAGGCTTCGCGTTGGCGCACGCGGCGGACTCGATCGAGGATGGGGAAACGCTCTGCACGCTCGCCGCGATCCTGGTCGGAGATGACCTCGCGCTCGTTCGGGTCGAGGCCGACACCATCCCCGAAAGCGAAGATATCGCTCACGAGCACCTGCGCGAGAGGCTCGAGCATGGCGGCCATGCAGCCCTGGTTGTGGACGGGTTCGTGACGCTCACCGGCGGCAGCCGGACCGATGCACTGATCATCGAGTTGTTCGGCCCGGGCGCCCGACCGCTCGGAAAGGTCGCCCAGCCGTATCGGGCCGCGCATCCATCACGGATCCCGTTCTTGGGTCGGGCATCCGGTTTCGCGATCCTCGGTGAACCGATCATTTCGGATGGGATTCAGGTGCCCGATGCCGCGCGAGTACTCCTCGACTCGGCACGGGGACACCCCAAGGCCGCTCGATTCTTTAAATCGCAGGGTCGGACGAAAACCTCGCGCTAAAGGTCCCGAAACCTCGCGCTAGACTGACCGGAACGTTCCGCCCGACACCATCCCGAGGTTCCCGACCGATGACGACCGAGTCGCAGCCGCGTCTCAAGATCACCTACGCCACCCTCCGCGCCGACAACGAGCAGCTCCACGCCGAGTACGAGGCCGGTCTCACGACCGCCAAGACGATGCTCGACGGCCATCACCGCAACTTCGTCGCGGGCAAGGAGCGGGACGGCGCCGGCGAGTTCGCTGTCCACAGCCCGATCGACCGCGACATCGTCCTCGGCCATTTCGCGACCGGGACCCGCGTGGACGTCAAGGACGCGGTCGCGGCCGCTCGCATGGCTCAGCCGGCCTGGTTCGCACTCGGCTTGGAGAAGCGGCTCGAGATCCTCAAGCGCGCCGCCGAGCTGATCAGCCAGCGCCAGATGGTCTACGGCGGACTGATGGCGATCGAGGTCGGAAAGACGAGGATCGAGGCTCTCGGCGAGGTCGAGGAAGCGGCTGACCTCATCCGCTACTACGCGAAGACGGCGGAGGACAACAACTTCTACGAGCACCCGATGGACAGCCTGGGCGACTCGGCGGTCCACACGAGGTCGATCCTCCGGCCGCATGGCGTGTTCGCGGTGATCAGCCCGTTCAACTTCCCGATGGCGCTGTCGTGCGGCCCGTCGGCGGCGGCGATGCTGGCCGGCAACACGGTCGTCTTCAAGCCGAGCTCGGCCGCCCCGATCTCGGGCGTCAAGCTCGTCGAGGCCTATCGAGACGCGGGCGTCCCCGACGGCGTGATCAACCT
>JANMRJ010000393.1:0-6725 GCA_031370985.1 Acidimicrobiales bacterium | reverse complement strand
CGCCGACGCCGGCCTCGCCGGCGCCTGGTCGGAGGACGGCTTCACCGCCCTCCACCTGGCCGCCTTCTTCAACCAGGGCCCGGCGGTGCGAGTGCTGCTCGACCGGGGCGCCGATGTCGGCGCGGTGGCGAGGAACGACATGGGGGTCCAGCCCCTCCACTCGGCTGTCGCCGCCCGCAGCATCGAGGTGGCGGCCGCCCTGCTCGTCGCCGGCGCCGACCCCAATGCCCGCCAGCAGGGCGGCTACACGCCCCTCATGGCCGCCGAGCAGCACGAGGACAGCGACCTGGTCCGCCTGCTCGTCGACCACGGGGCGGAGGAGTCGGCCACCCCGCCAGCGTGAACAGGCACACGCCTACCGGATGATAAGGCCGCTCACACACCCATCGGGGCCGGCGACCTGGTGGCCCTGCGGCACGCCATTGCGCTCGATCTCGACGGTCGAGCCGGGCACGAACCCGCAGTAGGACCCGATGGTCGTGAGCGTGGCCGGCGTCGCGGCACGAGCGGTGGTCGGCGGGGTCGATGTGGCGGTCGTCGAGACCCGCGTCGTCGCCGGCGTCGATGTCGTGGTCGAGGGCGGCGCGGTGCTCGACGTGGTCGACGTGAGCAATGACGACGAGGTGGCTGCCGGCGCCGTGGTCGGGGTTGGGGGCAGGAACGTCGGCGGCGGCGATGTCGGCAGCGTGGTCGTCGCTGCTGGGCGGCCGGCGGCATCGGCCCCCACCCGCGAGCCGTCCCACAGGCCCGACGACCGCAGCCCGAACAAGAGCGCGACGGCCCCCAGTGCGGCGATGGCCACCAGTACCACCGGTCGCCGCGATGACGCCCGGCGGCGGGGCCGCCCGCCGGTGGACGGTCGGTCGCCCCCGCCACGGGCAGAGCCGGTTGCGACGGGCGCCGTGCGGGCGAGGCCGACCTGCTCAGGGAGATCGGGCGGGGCGGCGTCCACCCGCAACCACAGGTCGTCCGCCATCGCCAGCACAGCATCGGGTGTGAACCCGGCCGGCGAGGTCAGCCCGTTCGGGTCGTCGCCCTCATCGACCCACACGTCCTGGGACAAGCTGAGATCGACGTGGGCGACCGGCACGCGCCCAGAGTCGGGGACGGCCGGCTCGATCACCAGGGCCCCGTCCGGCAGCGGGTCCATCCAGAGGTCACGGTCGTCGGGGCGACGATCGCCACCCTGACCGACCCCGGCGGGCCCGTCGTGCCGTCCAGACCTACTCATCGTTCGTGGTGGCCCGGCAAAGGCCATGGTTCCTCACCCTTTGGAAGCAGGTGGCTCTGTATCGGGGCCGACCCTTCGGCCACGTCCCGCCGGTGTATCGACGGGCCGCCTGTCGCTCGCATTCGCCATCATGGCGTTGCCCAGCCCCTGCGTCCTGGTAGCCCTCGTCGGGCTCCTCGTACCTGCGGGAACGCCGGCGGCGCCGTTTCGGCGTGTCGCGAGGCGAGGAGGCAACGTACTTCTCGGCCGCACCCTCCCGACGGTAGCCGTAGTAGCCGTCGTAGCCGTAAACGCCGCCGACCTTGGCCCGGTTGAGGACCGTGCCGATGACCTGTGCCTCGACCTGGCGCAGCAGTTCGAGCGCTCGGCCCAGCTGGCGCCGCTGTGTCACGTTGCAGGTCGCCACAACAACCGTGCCGTCCACGCTCGACGAGATCACGGTGGCGTCGGACACGGGCAGGACCGGCGGGGAGTCGACAAGCACGATGTCGGCCTGCCCCTTCAGGGCGGCGAGGATCTCCTTCGTCCGCCCCGACGCCAGGAGCTCGTCGACGCCGGCCGCCGCGTAGATGCCGAACATGTCGAACATGTCGTCGTCGGGCGGAACCCGCGACTAGGGCACCGCCACCCGCCTCGTTGTCCGTTGGATGCCGAGACTCCTTGCGTACTCGTGTCGGACCTACTCGGCTCGGCCGGCGCTCAGCCGCCTCGCCACCGCAACGCATCGGCCTGCACGCTCGACGGCACGAGTCGCCTCCGACACGGCGATCTCGTCGGGTTCGTACTCAGCCTTTGTTTTGAGCGGGAAAAGCCGTGCAACGTTCCGCTCGAAGCCCCTTCGCGATAGGCATGGCCGCCCCGAACACGACGACACCGTCGCGCTGGATATCGACCCAGAGAGGCTTGCGGCCGCGGAGCGAGCGGGCAGCGTCCGCCTCACTGACCTCCAGCAGCTCGACTCGGTTCCCCGCGAGCCGACCCGCCTTCAGCCGCCATTCGTCGAGGCCTCGCCGCCAGGCATCATCGTCCTCCGCTACGGAGCGGGGGCGGACGACGACGATGTCAATGTCGCTCTCGGGATCGGCCTCGCCGCGGGCGAACGAGCCGAAGACGATGACGCTCACCGGAGCGGGGTTGAGTTGGCGAGCACATGCTCCGAGCTCATCGAGCACTGTCTGACGCGTTCGTGTCAAGGCAGCAATGGCCCGTGAGGCAACGTTCTCGGGCACGAACCGGAACAACGCCGACGGCGGCGCCTCACGACGCTCGGCGACACCAAGCTCGACGAGCATTGGCATGACACGCGACGCGTGGGCGAGGCTCACGCCCGACAGCCGGGCGATGGACCGCAGGTTCAGTTCGGCGGTCGTCTCGGCCAGGACCGCCAAGATTCGGCCCTGGGCACCGGGGATGATGGCCTGGACGGGGCGCATGAAGTCCACGGAGCCGAGTGTCCCACACTTACCGCTCATAAAAGGAACGACTGTTCCATTCATGCTGGCAGTCTCAAGCGCGACGCCCCTGCCCGAGACGCCGGCCCCTCACCGCACCCAGGACTCGGTCGGGGCCGGGAGGAACTCTTCCAGGTCGATGCCGCCCCCGGAGCCGAGGAGCAGGGGGCCGAGCCGACCCGAACGACCGCCGGAACTGGCACCTGCCGGCTGGACTTCCTCCATGTTGCGGTTCATGACAACATCGACGACCACCAGATCGTGGTTGAGACCGCATTTCAACCGGACCGCGAGCTGTGGGAACCCGATCTCAAGAGACGTAGGAGGGAAGGGCCGATGAACTGCATTGTGTGGCCTGACACCTTCCTCGCCGGCCGGGCCCGGCCCTATCGCGTCAGGGCGCCGCCGGCCAGCAAGCGCCGGCGCAGCAGGTCGAGCACGGTGATCGTGGCGAACATCTGCACGTGCCGGCGGTCGCCGGGGAAATGCGACTCGGCCGACTCCACCCGGCCGCCGACGGCCACGGCCATGAACACGGTGCCGACCGGCTGGCCTTCCTGGGTCGTGGGGCCGGCGACGCCGGTGATCCCGACGCCCACGTCGGCGTCGAGGGCCCGGCGTGCGCCCACGGCCATGGCCTCGGCCGCTTCGGCGGTCACGACGGGGCCCTCGGGCACGCCGAGCAGGGAGAACTTGATGTCGCTGGCGTAGGAGACCACGCCGCCGCGGAACCACCGGCTGGCGCCGTCGACCTCGGCCAGGCGGGACGCCACCAGCCCCCCGGTGACCGACTCGGCCAGCCCCAGGGTCAGGCCCCGCTCGACCAGCAGGTCGGCCACCGCCCGCTCCATCGACTGCTCGTCGACGCCGAAGACCAGGTCGCCCAGGATGGCCCGCAGGGCGGCCTCCTCGGCGTCGAGCATGGCGAGGGCCTCGGCCCCGGTGGCGCCCTTGGCCGTGATGCGCACCTTGAGGCCGTCGATGCCCGAGGCCAGGAAGGCAATGGTGGGGTTGCCCCGGGCCTCCAGCGCCTGCACCCGCCCGGCCACCGGCTCCCCCAGGGTCGACTCGGCCATGCCCCAGGTGCGGACCATGCGGCTGAGGATGACCGCGGTCGAGCCCGACCGGCGCTTCAGGTCGGGGACCACCGCCCGGTCGAGCATCTCCATCATCTCCAGCGGCACGCCCGGCACCGCGTAGATCACCTTGCCGGCGCCGGCCGGGCAGACCAGGCCCGGCGCCGTCCCCCGCTCCTGGGGGATGAACGCCGCCCCCTCCACCAGGTCGGCCTGGCGCTCGTTGCTGGGCGCCATGTCCCGCTTGCGGGCCAGGAACAGCGCCCGCACCCGCTCGACCATGGCCGGGTCGCGCACCAGCCCCACCCCGAGCACCTCGGCGATGGCCTCCCGGGTGATGTCGTCGGAGGTGGGCCCGAGGCCCCCGCAGACCACCACGGCGTCGGAGCGGTCGAGGGCCTGGCGCAGCACGGCGACGATGCGGGCGTGGTTGTCGCCCACCTTGGTCTGGAAGTACGAGTCGATGCCGGCGAGGGCCAGCCGGTCGCCGATGTAGGCCGAGTTGGTGTCGACGACCTGGCCCAGCAGCAGCTCGGTGCCTACGGCGACGACCTCACAGTTCACGAACGACCCGCCGGCCGTCCCAGAGGTACTGGGCCCCCGTGACGATCGTCAGCGCCACCGCGGCCCACAGGACGACGATCAGGAAGGCCCGGTAGGCGTCGCCCGCCACCGGGGCGATGGCCAGCCCGACGGCGACGGCCTGCACCCACGTCTTCACCTTGGCTTGGAGCCGGGCCGGCACCGACACCCCCCGCCGGCCCACGTAGGAGCGGTAGGCGCTGAGGGCCACCTCCCGTGCGGCCATCAGGGCGACGGGGAGCCACCACAGCGCGCCCTTCGCCACCAGGGCGACCATGGCCCCGATGATCAGGAACTTGTCGGCCAGCGGGTCGAGGAACGCCCCCGAGCGGGTGGTGCCGTGGCGGCGGGCCAGCCACCCGTCGAAGCAGTCGCTGCCGGCCAGGACGAGCCACAGGCCCAGCGCCGGCCACTCCGAGCCCTCCTCGAGGATCAGGACGATGAGG
The DNA here is from genome assembly GCA_031370985.1 of Acidimicrobiales bacterium. Taxonomy (GTDB): domain Bacteria; phylum Actinomycetota; class Acidimicrobiia; order Acidimicrobiales; family AC-14; genus CADCTB01. Next base: position 1,939 of record JANMRJ010000393.1, on the reverse strand, counting down.
AACGGCAGGACGACGATGCGGGCGAGCGTGACTGCGTTGGCCGGCGTGGCCAGGGCCGACGGCCCGAAGGTGTTGGTGGCCATAGCGCCCGGTGCGCCCTGCCTACGCGGCTTCCAGGTCGGGGCCGGCGGCCCCGGTGATCGTCACCTTGGCAAACCCACCCGCCGGCAGGTCGGTGGGAACGGCGATGATCCCGTCGATCTCGGGCGCCTCCCGGTGGGTACGGCCGACGCCGGGCTCGTCGACGAGCACCTCGACGACATCACCGACCAGGTCGTTGCGGCGCTGAGCGGTGATGCGGTCCTGGATCTCGGACAGCTCGAGCAACCGCTCGGCGACCAGGCCAGCCTCGACAGCGCCGTCGAGCTGCGCAGCGTGGGTGCCGTCCTCCCGGGAGTAGGAGAAGAAGCCGGCCCAGTCGAGCTCGGCCTCCTCCAGGAATCCCAGCATGACGTCGTGGTCCTCCTCGGTCTCGCCGGGGTAGCCGACAATGAACGACGACCGGAAGGCGGCGCTGGAGTCGAGGCGGCGGATGGCGGCGATACGTTCGAGGAAGCGCGGCCCGTCGCCCCACCGCCGCATGCGCCGCAGGAGGGGCTTCGACGCGTGCTGGAGGGAAAGGTCGAAATACGGCACGCCGGTGGCGCAGATGACCTCGACCAGGCGGTCGTCGAGCTCGGAGGGATAGAGGTAGAGGAGCCGGGTGCGGGCCACCCGGGCGGCGACAGCCTCGACGAGGGGGACGATGGCGCCCTTGCGGCCCACGTCACGCCCGTAGGAGGCCAGGTCCTGGGCGACCAGCACGATCTCGGCCACGTCGAGGGCGTCGACCTCGGCCAGGATCGACTCCTCGGTACGGGAGCGCTGGGGGCCGCGGAAGGACGGGATGGCGCAGAACCCGCAGGTGCGGTCGCACCCCTCGGCCACCTTGACGTAGGCCCACGGGACATCGGACTTGGGGCGGGGCAGGTTCAGCAGGTCGAAGCTCGGGACAGCCGGCTTGGCGCCCAGGGTGACCGACACGCCGAAGCCGGCCACCAGGTCGACCTCGGGCAAGGCCTCGGCCAACTCGGCGCCGGCCCGCTCGGCCAGGCACCCGGTGACAACGAGGCGGGCGCCGGGCCGGCGGGCGCCGGACAGGGCCAGGATCGTCTCGACCGACTCCTCACGGGCGGCCTCAATGAAGGCGCAGGTGTTGACGACGACCAGGTCGGCGTCTTCCGGGCGTGCCGCCGCCACCATGCCCTCGGCGATCAGCGTGCCGGCCAGCTTGTCGGAGTCGACCTGGTTCTTGGGGCAGCCCAGGGTCTCCAACCAGTAACGCTCGGCCATCGCCTCCAATCTAGGCGGGCGGCCGGGCCCCGGCCGCCCGGGCCCGCCGCCGCTCGCTACTTCTGCTTGCCGAGCATGCGGTTCATCTTGGTGCCACACGTCGGGCAGGCGCCCTGGGCCGCCCGCCGACCATTCGCCAATTCGACATCGGTGCCCTCGAACTCCCGCTTCTCGCGGCACTTCACGCAGTAACCCTCGTAGGTAGCCATGCGGACAGTCTCTCCCAGATCAGCGGCCGCGACACAAGCCGGGCGCCAGGTGCGCGGTTGTCGCGCATGTCACCTTTTGGACGGGTCGCCGGTCGAATTGAATGTAAGGCCCACGCTACACCCAAGGAAATAGGAGGCTCGTACATGTACGAGTTCGCAGTCGTCACATTGCTCGGTCTGGTGGCTCTGAAGGTCACCGACCTCGTCATCGAGAACGTCGGTGGCCTCGACCGGATTCGCACCCTGTTCACCTTCAGCCTCGCCATCGTGCTCGCTGTCGCCCTGGACTACTCGGTCTTCGCCGGCTTCGGCATCACGGTCCGCGAGGCCTGGATGGGCACAGTAGGCACCGGTCTCGTGATCGGCTCCCTGGCCGGCGCCTGGGCCGCCCTGCTCGG
>JANMRJ010000313.1:0-2669 GCA_031370985.1 Acidimicrobiales bacterium | reverse complement strand
GAGGGCCAGCTCCACCGAGGGGGCCTGCAGTTTCCTGGCCATGTCGGGTGGGACCTTGGCGAGCTCGTAGCCGGCCTTCTGAAAGGCCGCGGTGAAGTCGGCGATGGTGCCCACCAGGAGGGTGATGTCAGCTCGGATCTCCGGCGGGACGGCTGGTAGGGACCGGGCGATGTCCGGCGAAGCCCGCTCGGCCAGCACCCGGAGCTCGGAGGGGTCGGTCAACCGGAGCATCATGGTCCTCAGGTCCCGCACGTACCCGGTGGCGAGCGGGCAGAAGGCCGGCGCAGGCAAGGTGGCGGGGGCCGCCGCCGGGGCCACCAGCGCTGAAGCCAGGGCGTCCGTGGCCATCGTCACCAGTGGCCTCGTGGTGGTGGTGACAGTCTCCGGAGCCGACGCCGCCGACGAGGCGATCCTGCTCACCGATGGCGGTCCCTGGGCGCCCGCCAGCCCGATCAGTCCGAAGACGAGGAGGGAGGGCAGCGGCCGCGGGGGCGACGAGACATCGCCGGGGACGGCCTTCGGCGGACTCGAGCCCGATCGGGTCATCTGCTGCTTCCGCTGGTACGCCTCGCCATTGATCCACGTCCCACCCTCGCCTCGTGGCCTGATCCGATCCTGTCTTGGGGTATATCGGCTCGAAATTTGCAGAAGTTGAGACCTTTCCCGCCAGCGCCCGGGGATCTCCGCCGTGTTGGTGAGAATGACGCGCCGTCACCGCCACCAGTGGCGGTCCCAGGATGTCCCAGGATCAGGAAATTACCCGTCGCCGGGTCATAGCGGGGTCCGAAGGTACACGAAGCTTGTCTCGGGTGTGTATCCCGCCGAAACCGACATCCGTCAGGCGCTAGCAAGATCGAGAGCGATGAGCAAGACCAAGGCAAGCGACGTTCCAGTCACGAGAACTTGATTCGCGACAACAATTCGTCGCTGCCATGGCACATTCCACTTGTCCGGGTTGTCCCGTGCCCTCTGCAGGTCCCTCTTACTCGCCGCCCATATGAGAAGAGCTGCGACCCATCCGATGGCAGTTCCTTGGAGAGCGAGGCTTATCGACATCGAGCGCTCCGGTCCAGGAAGTTGATCCAGGAGGCCAACATTGATGCTCCGTTCGAAATCAAGCCGACAAACGCGTTGGCGGCCGGACCTAGTGCCCCGAGGATAGGAACGAAGGAGGACGCCACGCTGGCGCCGGCGATCGCCGCCTGCGCTACGCAATGGGCATCCCAATTTCCTACGCAAGCGCGAATCACACTTGCAGCCGAGCTAACCCGACTTAGGCCTTTCAACACCCCCGCTGCGCCGGCACTTGTCGCAAAGGGCACATCCAGCCCTAAGCCAATAATTTGCCCGTATTGTGTTTCGGCTGAATTCCATTGGACCTTAGACCCTTGCCCAAGCGCCTTGACGAGTAGGTCTCCGTTTGTCAGGCCGATTCCTTGAACAATACCACCGGAGATATTGGCGACTTGCTGAGCACCTGCGGCATGCTGCTCGACAATGCTTCTGCAATTTGGATCGCCGATATCAATGCAAATGCTCGTTCCTGGAATGGTGAGCAATCCAAGTGGATCGGTCCCGTTCAGCGGGTTGCCGCCCACGTACCCGTACGCCTCACCCGTCAGCGCCACCAATGGGTCGCGCGACATGAACTGGCTCGTCGCCGGGTCGTAGTAGCGGGCCCTCAGGTACACGAAGCCGGTCTCGGCGTCGGTGTACTCGCCGCTGAAGCCGAAGGGGCTCAGCTTGCCGGTCGAGCCACTGAGGCGGCCGTAGGGGTCATAGGTGGCCGTCCCGACGGTGGCGCCGGTGCTTGACATCAGGGACCTGGTGGAGCCGAGCTGGTCGTGGTGGTACCAGGTGACGACGTTGTTGGCGTCGATGTGCTCGATGGGCAGGCCGTCGGGGCCGTAGACGTAGTAGTTGGTCCCGTCGGCGAGGAGCATGGGCAGCCCGCCGGAGGTGTCCCAGGTGAAGCTGGTAGTGACCCCCGCCACCGTCTTGGAGGTGCGCAGCCCGTCGCCGTTGTAGGCGTAGCTGGCCCGGGAGCTGGTCCCCCGGTTGTAGCCGGACACCGTCACCGGGGCGCTGCGGTCGACGAAGGTGCCGTCGCCGACGACCCCCATGGCGTTGTAGCCCCAGCCCGACGCCGAGCCGTTGGCCCGGATGACCAGGCCGTTCTTGTCCCCGATGGCCAGGCCCTTGTTCCCGGCCAGGGCGGTCACCGTCACCGGGACCTTGGCATCGACAGTGGTGCCATTGCCGAGCTGGCCGTAGGCGTTGGAGCCCCAGGCGGCGACGCTGCCGTCGGAGCGCATGACCGCAGAGGAGTTGTTGTTGCCGGTCACCGACTTCACACCCGACAGGCCCGGTACCTGGACGGGCACACGGGACAGCGTCGTCGAGTTGTTGCCCAACTGGCCGACGTCGTTGAGGCCCCAGGCCCACACGGTGCCGTCGGACTTCACGGCCACGGCGTGGTAGCTGCCGGCGGAGATGGCGGCGACGCCGGTGAGGCCCTGCACCTGCACTGGCACCGGGGAGTCGTAGTAGGAGTTGTTGCCCAGCGACCCGTAGCCGTTGTAGCCCCAGGCCCACACGGTGCCGTCGGAGCGCAGGGCCGTCGAGAAGCTGTAGCCGCAGGAGATGGCGCTGACATTGGACAGGCCCTG
>JANMRJ010000297.1:0-3065 GCA_031370985.1 Acidimicrobiales bacterium | reverse complement strand
TTCCGGCAGCCGCATACCTCGGGCGTACGTGCCCGTCGGGGTCGATCCGGCCCGGTGCACCGATATTCGATGATCGGAAACGAACCCGGCCGTCGCACATGTCAGGGCCCGGAACACCGCCCCGCCGTCGACCTCGGCGCGTCCGCGCCGCCCGGCGTTGGACCGCCTCGGCGCCCTACGGCGTCGGCGGGTCGATCGGCAGATCGGCACCTCGGTCGGTCGCCGTAAGGTCGACCCGGATCGTGGCCTGCAACGCCCCCGCCTGGATGTCGGCCGCGTCGCCGTTGACGCTGCCGGCCATTCGCCCGATCTGCCCGTCGAGGAAGACCCAGTAGTCGAGCTCGCCGCGCCAATGGGCGAGATCGGCGTCACCGACGAGCCAGATCACCTGCGGAAAGGCCGCCCGGAAGGTCGGCCCGTCGATGAGGATCCGGCACTCGCGCGCACGGGCTCCCTCGATCACGCCGACCCCCTGGGTGCCCGCCGCCGCCCTTGCCTCGGGCGAAAGCGCGACCCGGAAGGCCGTGATGTCGAGGTACGCGTCTCCGACGATGTCCGGCGTCGAGCGTTGCCACGCCGAGAACGGGTCGCGGATCCACGCGTCACGGCCTATGACCGCGGCACCGTGGATGCCGAGCTCGCGACTCGTCGCGACGTAGGCAAGCCAGCGGACATCGGCCCGATTCCGGTCGCCGCCGAGCGTGATCGAGCCCATGGATCGGCCGTCGAGCGTGCCGTCGATCTCGACGCCGATCCGCGCACTCGGGCCGATCCCCATTTCGCCGTCGCACAGCGGCGGATCGCCGTCGACGTCGGTCGGGCCGAACCGCGACGAAGCCGCGACCCGGTCCCGGAGGGCCAGTTCGTTGCCCATCGCGACCGAGCCGAAGACGAGCGTCGAGCCGGCCGTCAGGAGGGCGGCGAGGGCGATCCCGCGGATCAGCCGACGCCGGCGCATCGCGGATTCGCCGAGCCGTCGCCGCGCGAGCCCGAACCCGGTGAACAGGCATGTCCCGATCAGCCCGAGCACCCACGGGTATGCGGTCTCGACCGACGGCAGCAGCGTCTGCGCCCCGCGCCCGCCGAGCTGGCCGGTGACATCGGCGACGGACGGGACGAGAACGAGGAGCGACCCGGCGGCCAGCCAGATCATCGCCGTGAAGGCCCGGTTGCCGCGGGCCACCGGAGGCCAGCGCACGCCGATCAGTGCGACGAGCGCCGGGACGAGGGCCGCCGCACCGACCGCCACATCGATCGGGCCGCCGGGCCGGTACGCGACCAGGACAAGGCCGGCCGCGACGACCCAGCACGCCGCCAGGGCGAGGGCGATCAGGCGCAGCTCGAAGGTCCGGACACGCACTGGCGGGCAGTCTACCCGGGCGCCGTACGTCGATCGCCGCAGCCGGTCGCCGCAAGTACCTGCCGGCATGGGACCGAAGGGTCATCGTCCCGACCGGCGGTCCGACCGAATATCCCGCTAACCACACCGGAGTGACCCGATCGACGGACTCGATGGTCCGCCAGCGGGGCCGGGAACGTACCACCACTGGGACCGACGGATGTCGGTCGGAAGGACAGGACGGATCGGTGCACCATGGCAGGTCAGGCGCGTCGCGGAGCTCAGGGTCGATCATCTCGCGCCGACTCCTCGTGGCCGGTTCTCGCGGCGGCCTCCGTGGTCGCGTCTGGGTCGGACACCGCCACCACGAGCCTGCCCTCCAGCCCGGCATCGACGCCGGAGCTTCCCACCCGGACGATCTACCGCAATCTGATCATGCGCGGCCTAGCGCCTGACGAAGCCGCGAACCTGACCGCCTATCTCGCCGGCATCGGCGTCGGCGGCACGAAGTGGACCCTCCGCCAGATCAACCAGCTGCTCTTCCTGCGCCAGATGAACCGGACCGGCCACTTCGCCGAACTGGGCGACCTCATCCACTGAGCACCGGGCCCGACGGCCCACTCGAACTGAATCCACCCGTCGCGGCGACGAGCCTCCTCCCGTCACCGCGGCACAACTCCCCGAAGCGGCGCCTAGCCTCCTCCAGGCGCCGCTTCGGGGTTTCTCGTGCCTGCGCCCTTCGGCGTCCGGTCGCTAGTCCTGATCGGGCGATCGAGCACTGCCAGATGTCGAAATGCTGGCGGGAGTCCGGACCTGTCTCAGATTGAGCGGGCTTGCCGTTGACCTTTCCCCAAGCCACGGCCCATGCTTGGTTAGATGGACGAAAGAACCCGCGGGGCAGCCGTTTTCCTGGCCGGGCTTGTGCTGTTCGTGGTTGCCGTGATGGTCGTCCTCATGCTTGTGTTTGGCACCGGCAGGACGCTGTAGCCGCTCGATCGAGTTGCGCGCGACGGCCTCACGTGCGCCGTCGGGACTTTGCAAATCCGCCGCCCGACGCAAGCCGCCGACAGGCTAGGCGTCGGTCCACCGCTCCAGCAGTTCCTGCCGGTCGGCCTCCTCCAATGCGATCGACTCATCGCGTTAGCCCGAGGCGACCGATCCGCGATCCCGCCACTGGAGCGTCTGGCCGACTGCGTGCCCTAGGATCAAACGCGTGACCGGACCGCTGATCTCGTTCCTGACCGACTTCGGCCTGCGCGACCCGAGCGCCGCGATCATGCGCGGCGTCGTTCTCGCGATCGTGCCCGATGCCCGGATCGTCGATATCAGCCACGAGGTCCACAAGTTCGCCATCCGCGATGGGGCGCTACTCCTGTGGTGCGCGCTGCCGTACCTGCCGGTGGGGTTCCACGTCGCCGTCGTCGACCCGGGGGTCGGGACGGCGCGGCTGCCGATCGCGATCGCGACCGCGCGCGGCGACGTCCTGATCGGGCCGGACAACGGGCTGCTTGTCGCCGCTGCGGATCGGCTCGGCGGGATCCGCGCGGTCCGCGTCCTCGACGCCGAGGCCTATCGCCTTCCGGTGGTCAGCGCGAGCTTCCACGGCCGCGACATCTTCGCCCCGGCCGCGGCCCACCTCGCCCGAGGGGTCGGGCTGGCAGACCTTGGCCGGGCACACGATCCGTCGGCGCTCGTCCCGTCGCCGATCCGTGCCGCGGAGGCGGTC
>JANMRJ010000296.1:0-5554 GCA_031370985.1 Acidimicrobiales bacterium | reverse complement strand
GAGGACGTCGGTCAGGAGCGGGCCGTGTGGTCCGTGCTGCTCGGTCGAGCCGGTCGGCACGATCACCGTCTGGTGGTCGCGCAGGAATGCCGCGACCTCGGGATCGGTCATCTCGCCCAGGAATACCGTCGGCGGCTTCATGCGTGCGTACTCCTCGGTCGTTTCAGTCGATCGTGCTCGTCAGCTCGCCGATCCCCTCGATCCAGGCCGTCACCACGTCGCCCGCCTGGAGACGGCGATCCGGTCCGGGCGGGGCGGCGAGGCGGGCGGGCGTGCCCGTCGCAATGACGTCGCCCGGCTCGAGCCAGACGTGCCGGGTCAGGAACGCGACGATCTCGGGGATCGTGAAGCGCATGTCGGCCGTTCGGCCGTCCTGGATCGGCTCGCCGTTGATCATGGAGCCAAGCGCGAGATCGGACGGGTCGAGCTCGTCCGCGGTCACGATCCAGGGGCCGATCGGACAGAAGCCCGGCATCGACTTGCCGAGCAGCCACTGGTCGCCGTCGAGCCATGCGTCACGCGAGGAGACGTCATTCACGATCGTGTAGCCGAAGCGCGACGCGCTCGAACCGATCACCACTCCGAGCTCGCACTCCGCATCGACGTTCGGCGTCACCGACCGATCCCAGCCCAGGGTGGCGCGGTGCGCGGCGACCGATGTCGGGAGCTTCCCGTAGACGAGCGGTCGCTCCGGCCGCGTGGTCGGTGGCCCGGCGGGATCCCGGTAGTTCAGCCCGATCGTGAAGATGGCACCGGGATCGGGGATGGCGGGCGCCAGGTCGACCTCGTCGATCGGCCGGCCCGCGTCGGCCGGCTGGCCGTCGAGCCAGGAACGAACCCGATCGAGGACGTCCGGCCCGGCGGCCGCGAGGCGCCGGATCGACGCCATCCCGGCCTGGCCGGGCGGGAGCACGAGGAGACGCTCGCCACGGACCACCGCGACGGCCGTCCGGCCTCCTTCGACGACCGTCGCGAGGCGCATCGGTCAGGCGCGCGCGCCGGCGTCGGCGAGGAGCGGCGCGACGGCCGACCGCATGACGCCCGCCATCCCGGCAATCCCGGTCCAGCGCTCGAACGCGATCGCGGCCTGCGCGATGAGCATCTCCGAGCCGTTCGCGGCCCGCAGGCCACGTGCCCGCGCCGCCCACAGCAGCGGGGTCTCGACGGGGACGTAGACGAGGTCGAACACCGTCGCTCCGGGTGGCAGAAGCTCGACGTTGAACGCCGCACCCGGATCGATCATGCCCACCGTGGTCGCGTTGACGGCGAGGTCCGCCGAGTGCAGCGCGTCGGCCATCTTCTGCCCTTCGAGGGGTACGGCGGACAGCTCCGCCGAGCCGACGTCGCGGAAGCTCTCGGCGATGGCCATCGCTGACGAGGCGGTCCGGCTCGCGATCGTGACCCGTCGCGCCCCGCCGGTCAGACAGGCGAAGACGACCGCGCGCGCAGCCCCGCCTGCGCCCGCGACGACGACATCGGCCCCGTCGAGAGGCCGGCCCAGCGCGAGCTCGACGCCGGTCCGGAAGCCCGGCCAATCGCTGTTGAACCCGACGAGCCGGCCGTCGGCCGTGCGCGCGACGTTGTTCACCGCGCCGATTGCCTGCGCGTCCGCCTCGACCTCGTCGACCAGTCCCGCGACCACCCGTTTGTACGGCGCGGTGACCCCGAGCCCGAGCCAGCCCGGCCCGCGAGCAGCCGCGACCGCCGCCTCGACGGCGTCCGGCTCCAGCTCCAGGAGCTCGTACCGCGCGTCGATCCCGGCGGCCGCGAACGCGGCGTCGTGCATGACCTGCGAGTGGCGCCGTCGAAGCGGCTTGCCGAGGAGGGCGACGCGGTCGGTCACCGGAGGACGAGCTCGCGTCGGACCGGTCCGGCCGTTGCCGGGAACGTCACGTTCGGGATGATCTCGTCGACCCACTGCCGGAGCTGGGCCGGATCGGGGGTCATCGTGTGGAGCATGAAGTACTCAACGCCGGCGTCGACGCGCGCCTGGAGCGAGGCCACGATCTCGTCCGGCGTGCCGAACAGATAGACCGATTCGAGGTACGCCGGTCCGCGCTCGGCGCTCATCACCTCGAGGAACGCCCGATGCTGCTCCTCGCGCGCCCTGGCCGGGTCGTTCGTCAAGACGACGTGGACGAAGTTCTCGTGGGCAACGAAGCACTCGCCCGGGTCTCGACCGTGCTCCCGGTAGTAGGCCTGGAGCTCCGCCCAGTCGCGGGCGATGTCATCGGGCGGGCAGGTCGGTCGCGGGATCCAGCCGTCGGTCCGGATGGTCCGCGCCTTGACCGCCTCGACGAACCGCGGCAGGTCCGGGGACTTCGGGTCGGCGAGCTGCGAGCCCCCACCGATCCAGATCTCGGGCCGGCGCGAGGCTTTGGGCTCGATGACGACGTCGTCGACCGAGTAGTAGCGGCCCTGGTAGCTGACCGTCTCGCCCTCGAGGAGCGGGATCATGATGTCGAGCATCTCGTCGGTGCGCTTGCCGCGCTCCGACTTCTTCACGCCCACGGCATCGTATTCGTCGTCATTCCAGCCGACGCCCGCGCCGAGGATCATTCGCTCCTCGGACAGGAACTGGAGCGTCGCCAGCTCCTTCGCGAGGAGGACCGGGTTGCGCAGCGGCATGATCAGGATCGAGGTGCCCAGACGGACGCGCTCGGTCACACCGGCCGCCACCGCGAGGGCGGCCAGGGGCTCGAGGAACGACACCGAGTAGAACCGTTTCGCCGCAAAGAGGTGGTCGGTGATGAACAGCGAGTCGAAGCCGAGCTCCTCGACCTCACGGGCGAAGGCCTTGATCCCCCGAGCCCGCTCCGGACCGTCGCCCGCCCAGATGTACGAGGGCAGGAACACCCCGAACCGCCCGACGTCGCTCATCCACTGAACCTCGCTGCTGACGGCCTCACCGGCCGTGGTATTCCGGTGGTCGCTTCTCGAGGAATGACCGAGCACCCTCGAGGAGGTCGTCGGTCGCGAAGATCCGGCCCGAGGCGTCGACCTCGGCGGCAAGGCCGGTCGCGAGGTCGTGCTCCCACGCGCCATCGATCAGGCGCTTCGCCTCGCGGACCGCGAGCGGTCCGAACGTGGCGATCTCCGCGGCGATCTCCGTCGCGCGGGCGACCGCGCGACCGGCGGGCACGACCTCCGTCACGAGGCCGATCGCGGCCGCCTCGGCGGCGGTCAGGACGCGGCCGGTCAGGATCAGCTCCTTGGCCCGCGCGGGTCCCACCACTCGCGGCAGGCGCTGCGTGCCGCCGGTCCCGGGCGTGACCGCGAGGCGGACCTCGGGAAGGCCGAGCCTGGCCCGCTCGGACGCGATCCGGAGGTCGCAGCACAAGGCGAGCTCCAGGCCGCCGCCGAGGGCGTTGCCCTCGATTGCGGCGACCGTCGCCATCGGCAGCGACGCGAGGGCGCTCCCGATCCGCTCCTCGAGCGCATGCCGCTCGTGGCCGCCGGGGCCGCGCTGGGCCTCGAATTCGCCGACGTGCGAGCCGGCCGAGAACGAGCGGTCGCCGCGGCCGCTGACGACGACGGCGCGGACGTCGCCGGGGTCCGCCGCGGCGAGCGAGGCGAGCGCCGCCTCGAGCTCCTCGAGGAGTGCCTGCGTCACGAGGTTGAGCGGCGGATTGACGAGCTCCAAGTGGGCGACCCGGCCGATCGTGAGCTCGACGAGACCGCTCATCGAGCGCCCGGAGCAGCGGCTGCGAAGTCGTCGGCGAGGCCCATCGGCCCGCTCGCGTACAGCCGCAGGTCCATGGGTCGGAGGTCGTCCGCGACCCGCGGCCGGAACCCCATCTGGCCGAGGACGTCGCGTTCGAGGTCGATGCCGGGCGCAATCTCGGTCAGGACGAGACCGTCGTCGGCCAGCGCGAACACGGCCCGATCGGTGACATAGCGGACCTGCTGGCCGCGCTCTCGCGCCAGCCGGCCGTTGAACGAGATCTGGCGGACCGCCGGCACGAACTTCGGAAGGCTGCCCTCGCCGGCCACCCGAACTCCCCTGGCATCGATGTCCAGCTCGAGACCCTGGGCGGTGAGCGTCCCGACGAAGTTGATCCGGGGCGTCCGCGCGCTGATGTTCGGGAAGCCGCCCGGCCCGCGGACCCGGCCCTCGAACGCGTGGACGTTGACGTTGCCCTCGGCGTCGACCTCGGCAAAGGACAGGCTGGCGATGTCGAGCCCGCCTCCGTCGTAGAAGTCGAACATGTACGGCTGGTCGATCATCGCCTGGTAGTTGAATCCGGCGCCGCCCTCGTTGCCGGCGACCGGCACCCCGCCGAACATCCCCTGCTCGACGGTCAGGACGAGCTGGTCGGTGATCCCCTCCTCCCACGCCACCCGGCCGATCAGCTGGCTGATCCCGAAGCCGAGGTTGCAGATGGCTCCGCGCGGGAACTCGAGGAGGGAGCGCCGGGCGATGATCTTGCGAACATCGAGCGGGAGCGGCGGCTCGGGTAGGACAGGCCGGCGCTGGGCGCCCGCGTAATACGGCGAATCGCGCGTGATGTAGGTCTGCCACTGGTCCGGCTCGACGTACACGTGATCGATGAGCGCGGCCGGCACCTTCACATCGCGCATCCGGAGGCTGCCGCGCGTCGCGAGCTGGCGAACCTGGGCGATGACGATGCCGCCGCTGTTCCGGGCGGCCATCGCCATCGCCAGCATCTCGCCCTGGACAGCTTCGCCCTCCATCGTCAGGTTGCCGTCCTCGTCGGCCGTCGTGCCCCGGATGACCGCGACGTCGATCGGGAAGGCATGGAACAGGAGCCACTCCCGGCCGCGCAGGCTGACGACCTCGACGAGATCCTCGGTCGTCCGCTCGTTCTGCTTGCCGCCGGTCTGGCGCGGGTCGACGTAGGTCCCGAGGCCGACGTGGGTCACGAGCCCCGGCCGTCCGGCGGCGATCTCGCGCATCAGCTGCGAGAGCACCCCCTGCGGGAAGGAATACGACTCGATCTCGTTCGCCTCGACGAGCGCCCCGAGACGCGGCTCATTCCCGATGTTGCTGCCGATCGTCCGGCGCATGAGGCCGGGCAGCCCGAGCTGGGAGAAGCCGCGGTCCGCGAAATCGCCGATCCCGACGACCCTGACGGTCGTCAGATCGCGCGGCCGGGCAGTCTCGCCGAAGACCGCGGCCAGCTCGTCGATGAAACGCTGGGGCAGGGCGTGTCCGGCGCCCGAGCCGCCGATGACAACCGTGGCCCCGTCGCGGACCAGCTCGACCGCGTCTCGGACGTCGATGACCTTGGTCATGGCAGGCAGCTCACGGCATGTAGCCCCCGGCGTTCGGATTGAGGGTCTGGCCCAGGAAAAGGCTGGCCGCGTCCGACAGCAGGAAGATCACCGCTTCGGCGACCTCGTCGGCGCGGCCGAACCGGCCGAGGGCCATGTCGCGCATCCGGCGCCGGCCCTCCTCGCTGTCGACGAGGTCCGTCGTCATCTCGGTGATCGTGACCCCGGGCGCCACCGCGTTGATCCGGATCCCGCGCGGCCCGAACTCGCGGGCGAGCGAGCGGGTCAGCCCGATCAGGCCGGCCTTCGCCGCGCTGTA
>JANMRJ010000030.1:0-1109 GCA_031370985.1 Acidimicrobiales bacterium | reverse complement strand
ATCGCCCTCGGCTACAGCCGAGCCCGGGGACCGTGGCAGCGCTACCAGACGCTCAAGACCCAGGACGAGAACACCGCCCGATACGAAGCCTGGCGCGGCGGCATCCGCGACGACTCCAAGACCGGCGCCTCCGTGGCCATGCAGCTGCTCCGCCAGCAGGCCAGAACTGGCGCGACGATCAGCGCGGCGGGCTTCATCCTGGTCTTCGCCGGGTTCTTCATCCGGTAGGTCCCTCGACCGTTGCGACTCTCGGGTCGTCGACCCGCCCGGCACCGCTCGCTCCTGGGCGATGGGCGCCCCACTCGATCGTCCGATGTGCGTCAGGCGACCATAGCCGGCCGATGCGGGCTCTCAAGGATGCGTCCGTGCGCGGATGGCTTTGGGCGGTGGTCGCCCAAAGCCGCCTCGAATGACCGTTCCTGGGCGCCGGGCGACCAGGTTCTGCATCTGCGGCGGCGCGTGGACCGTTGAGGACGTCAGTTCGTCGTCCGTTGGCACTTCAGGTGCCTGCGAGCTCCCGTTGTGGTCGTCCGGCGCACATCGCGCGCGCCGCATATCCACCCCGCCGCACATCGCGCTGGCCCGCACTGCCCCGGCGCACAACCGCCCCGCCGCCCATCGCGCCAACGCGACGGCCGGCAGTGCCGGGAGAGACGCGGGGACGGTTGATTCTACGTGGCCGCCTCGCGCTCATACGGACGACCATCGGCGGCCGGCGGCACGCTCCGGCCGATGAGTCCGGCCAGGATGACGATCGTCACGAGGTACGGCAGCGCGTCGTAGAACTGGGGTGGGATCGCGGCCAGGACGGTGCCCAGTTCGCCGTTCGGCGTTGAGAACGTGATCGACTGGCTGATGGCCTGGGACGAGGCGAACAGAATCGCGGCGCCCAGCGCGCCCAGCGGCGTCCAGCGGCCGACGATCATGGCGGCCAGGCCGATGAAACCGCGGCCCTGGGTCATGTTGGCCTGGAACGAGTTGGTGACCTCCATGCTCAGATAGGCCCCGCCAAGCGCGGCAAGAATGCCGGACAGGACGACGTTTCGGTAGCGCAGGCGGATGACGTCGATGCCGACGGTCTCGGCCGCCTTGGGATGTTCGCCGACCGC
>JANMRJ010000273.1:0-1447 GCA_031370985.1 Acidimicrobiales bacterium | reverse complement strand
CGTTGAAGAGATTGGCCGCCGTGGTCGCGCCGATGACGGCAACGGACGATGCCGACGACACATCGCTCTGGCTGAAGAAGGCCCCGTCGGCGATCGTCCAGTTCCGGACGATCGCATACGCGGGCGTCGTGCCGGTGACCGAGGTGTTCGTGTTGGCCCCACCGACGACCACCTGGGCGCGCCCGGTCAGCTCGGGTTCGATGGCGGCGGCATCCGGCATGGCACCGGACGCCTGCAGGGCGGTCACGTCGTCGAGGGTCAGGGTGGTGGCTCCGCCGCCCGCGCCGCGGACGAGTCCGGTCGAGACCCCGCCCGGCGAGACGAGGACGAGGTTCGTGCCGAGTCCCTTGAGGGTGTTCGAGATCGAGGCCTGAGCGCCTTCTCCTACAGAGACCATGCCGATGACCGCGGCGACACCGACCAGGATCCCGAGGATCGTCAGGGCAGCTCGAAGCTTGTTGGCGGCCGTCGCCACGAACGCCGTCCGAAGTGTCTCGTAGAACGGCATGTCAGTCCGCCCTGATGGCCGACGGCCCGGCCGGCGGCCCGGACGGCGCTGGCAGCGCTGACGGCGCTGGCAGAGCTGACGGCACGGTCCAGACATCGGACGGCTGGAGCGTCGTGCCCGCGTGGATCTCCTCCGTCGAGGCGTCCAGGACGATCCGCCCGTCAAGCAGGTGGATCTGGCGGTGCGCGAGGTGAGCGACCCGCGGGTCGTGGGTGACGACGATCACGGTCCGTCCGCTTTCATGCAGGCGCCCGAACAGGCGCATGATCCCCGCGCCGGTCTCGGAATCCAGGCTCCCCGTCGGCTCGTCGGCGAGCAGGATGGCCGGCTGCGTCACGAGTGCCCGGGCGATCGCGACGCGCTGCTGCTCCCCGCCGGAAAGCTGGTTCGGCCGATGGGTCGCTCGCGGTCCGAGGCCCACGGCCTTGAGTGCAGCCAGCGCCTTCCGTTGCCGGTCGCGATCCCCGCGGTAGGCGAGGGGCAGCGCGACGTTGTCGACGGCAGCCGTCCGTGCGAGTAGATTCCACTGCTGGAAGATGAAACCCACGAACCGATTGCGGATCTTGGCCAGCGCATCGTCACCCAGCCGCGACACGTCGACCCCGGCGAGCACGTACTGGCCACGATCCGCCACGTCGAGGCAGCCGAGGATGTTCATGAGCGTGCTCTTGCCCGAACCCGATGGTCCGACGATGGCGACGAACTCGCCTCGTTCGATCCGCAGGTCGATCCCACGCAGGGCGTACACCGCGGTCGATCCGGCCGCGCCGAGTGACTCGTCGGTCGCCCCGAAGCGCTTGACGATCCCGCGCATCGAGACGAGCGGCGCGTCCATGTCCGCTACCGGGGGGTCAGCCGCCACCGAAGCCGCCTCCTCCCCCCGGGAAGCCGCCGCGGAGGTTCCCTCCGCCGTTCCGGGTCGTCGTGGTGGTCTGGAGC
>JANMRJ010000253.1:0-2003 GCA_031370985.1 Acidimicrobiales bacterium | reverse complement strand
TCGAGCTGAGCCAGTTCGAGGCGATCCAGCTGTTCGTCGAGCGGGCGCGGGCCGTCCGGTCCGACTTCCGCCTGACCGACGACAACGCCTCCGCAGTGGCCGAGATCTGCCGCCGGCTCGATGGTCTGCCGCTCGCGATCGAGCTCGCGACAGCCCGCATGAACCTCTTCTCGCCCGAGGCGCTGCGCGACAGGCTGGGGAGTCGCCTGAAGTTGCTCGGCGGCGGCGCGCGCGACCTTCCGAAGCGGCAGCAGACGCTCCGCGCAACGATCGAATGGAGCTACCAGCTCCTCGACCCGGCCGAGCAGCGCCTGCTCGAGCTGCTGTCGGTCTTCGCTGGCAGCTCCGTCGAGGCGGTCGAGGCCGTGGCCACCGGGCTGGACGAGTCCGCCGGCGTCGAGCTCAACGCCCTCGATGGCCTCAGCTCCCTCCTCGACAAGAGCCTCGTCCGGCAGGCCGACTCGACCGATGGCGATCGGGAGCCGCGGATCGTCATGCTCGAGACGATCAGGGAATACGCCGCCGAGCGGCTCGACGCGCGGGCCGAGTTCGCCGCCACGGTCCGCGACCACCACGCGCTCTTTTTCGTGGACTACGCCGCGGAGGCGTCGAAGGCGTCCGCCGACCTGGAGAGCGCGGCCGACAGCGACGCGGTCGCGCGCGAGAGCGACAATCTGCGGTTGGCCTGGCGGCACTGGGTCGCGAAGCGCGACCTCGATCGGCTGAAGGAACTCAAGGGGGTGCTCTGGCCGCTCTACGACCGGCGCGGCTGGTATCACGCGACCGCCGAGGTGATCCGCGACATGCTCGGCGTCCTGACGGCGATGACGGACCGCGCCGATCACTGGCAGGAGGAGCTCACGCTCCGGACGACCCTCGCGCGGGCGCTGACGATGCTGCGTGGCTACACCGGCGAGGTCGAAGACGCGTATGGCGAGGCGCTGGTCCTGCTCCGGGAGCATCCCGACGTGCCGCTGCTCTTCCCGGTCCTGCGGAGCATTGCGAGCTTTCACGGGTTCCGGGGCGAGATCGACAAGGGGATCGACTACGCAAATCAGATCCTGAGGCTGGCCGAGGCCGAGCGAGATCCGAGCATGCGGGTCGACGGGAATGCCATCCTTGGCGCCAACACCGGGTTCGCCGGGGATCTTGCGACAGGCCTCGGTCACCTCGACGAGGCAATCCGGGCATTCGAGAGCGAGGGCTACCGGCCGCACCGGTTCCGGCTCGGGCTCGACGTCCGGGTGTCGTGCCTGACGACATCGGGGTTCTTTCTCTGGCTGATGGGCCACCCGGATCAGGCGGTCGCGCGGGCCAATCGGGCCATCGAGATTGCGACCGAGCTCGGCCACCAGTACTCGCTCGCGTACGGGCTGTTCCACTCCGGGTTCCTGCATCTCTGGCGACGCGAGCCGGAGCTGGTGATGGCGCGGGCGACGGCCGCGCTTCGGGTGGCCGAGGCCAGCGATATTCCCATCTGGCGCGCGCTCGGGACGGTCCTGCTCGGCGCGGCGACGAGTGCGCTCGGCCGCCCGGCGGAGGGTCTTCGCCAGATTGCGGAGGGCCTCGACCAGTACCAGGATCTGCGGACGCCACCCGTCTTCTGGCCATTCATTCGGTTCATCCAGGCCGGGGCCCACGTCGAGGCAGGAACGCCGGGGCCGGGGTTCGCCCTGATCGACGAGGCGATCGCGCTGGGCGGGCCGACCAACCCGATCGCACCGCTGTTCCATGTCGTCCGCGGCGACCTCTCGATGGCAGGCCCGAAGCCGGACATCACGGCGGCGACCGCGAGTTACGAGCGGGCCTACGTGATGGGAGAGAGCCTCGGCGCCCGGTCGCCGCAGCTCCGCGCCGCGGCGCGGCTCTACCGGATCGCGGCTCCGCAGGACGGGCCGGCGCGCCTCGACGCACTGCGCGTCATCCGCGCGAGCTTCACCGAGGGGCTTTCAACGCCGGACCTCGTGGAGGCGGCCGAGCTCCTGGCATAACCCGACCGCTGC
>JANMRJ010000237.1:0-2381 GCA_031370985.1 Acidimicrobiales bacterium | reverse complement strand
GCGCCGGCGCCAGGGAGGCCGACGACGTACCCCGACGGGGCAGCGACGGGGTAGTCGGTGCTCACGAGCTGCGCCCCCGACGCCAGGGCCGCTGTGGCTCGTGACGAGTCGTTGGTGCGCGCCTCGATGCCGGCGTCGTCGGCGCGGGTCCTGACGATGTAGCCGGCGCTGAGGAGCTCCGCGATGCGGCTGGCGCCGACACGGGCGTCGGGCACGCTGGCGACCGCGCCCAATGGGCTCGACGGGTCGGCGTACACGAACATGGCCCGGCCCTTCAGCGATGTCTCGCTCGAGGTGTAGGTCAGCCTGGTCGGCACCTCGTCGGTGTACACGAAAACGACCTTGTTCCGGGTCGCCCCGAGCAGCGGCCAGCCGACCTCCTGGACGGCCTGGCGCAGGGTTGGACGGGTCCTCTGAACGTCGTCCGGCGTCAGGAGCTGGTCGGGTCGGAACACGCTACGGATCTCGACATCGACGGCCACGCCGTCAACCAGCGCGCCGATTTCATGCTTGGGCTCCAGGAGTACGAACAGGGGCAGATGGCCGCGGTGGCCCTCCGACCAGTCGCGGACCTCGCGGAGGCACGTCACCAGTGTCGGGCACGTGGTCCCCTCGTCGCCCCGAAGGTGGAACACGGTGAGACTGCCGCCGGGGGCGGCGTGCACGTCCAGCTCGATCTGGCGGATGGTCTGGCGCTCGAGCTGGACCGTCAGTGGCGACTGGGTGATGTCACGGTCGGGCGTGAGGCTCGCCCCGGACGGCGGCGCCAGGTGGTAGCTGTTGTGGGTACCGAGCACCTGGATCTGGTTCAGGCGCAGTGTTCCGTCGAGGCGATAGGTGGGCTCCGGCCCGGCCCGCCCGCCGTCCCCGCCGCAGCCGGCCAGTACCGCCAAGCCCAGCACCACCGAACCCAGCGCGGCGGCGGCCGGCGTCACTGAGCACCGAGCCCGCTTCGTCGGCCACGAGAAGGCGCGGGTCGAGCACCAGCGCACCGGCAAGCGCCACTCGCTGTTGCCGCTGTCGGCGGCCACCAGGGTGGCGGAGCTGACCACCGGACAGCTCGTGGGTGTGGCGGCCGAGGAAGGCGTCGTCGACTGGTGGGCGGCAGTCCGCGAGGATCCCGGATCCCGGATTGCGAGGGCGGAGGCGGCGCCGGCGCCATTTGCACCTTGGCCTCAGCCGAGGACGCTACGGAGGTAGGCCATCCGTTCGGGCAGTGCCCGGTACCAGACCCACCGTCCCCGCTTCTCGCCCGCGATCAGGCCGGCGTCGGCCAGGATCTTGAGGTGGTGGGACACCGTCGGCTGGGAGCGGCCGATGGGCTCGACCATCTCACAGACGCACACCTCGCCCGCCGGAGCCGACACCAGCATGCTGAGCAGTCGAAGCCGCACGGGATCGGCCACCGCGGCGAGGTCGGCGGCCAGCTCCTGGGCCCGCTCCTCCGAGAGCGGTGTGGTGAGAACGGCTGGGCAGCACTCCTCGAGGACCAGACCGGACGGCGGTCGCATGCGCACGGTCTCCACGCTACCCATTGACAAACGTCGATGCGTGGACTCTACTCATAGACACCGGTCAATTGAACCACACCCAGGAGGTCTGCCCGTGTCCCGTGTCCAGCTGGCGCTCAATGTCGAGAACCTCGACGCTGCGGTCGAGTTCTATTCGAAGCTGTTCGCCACCGAGCCGGCGAAGCTTCGGGCCGGCTACGCCAACTTCGCCATCGCCAGTCCGCCCCTGAAGCTCGTCCTGTTCGAGCAGCCGGGAAGTGGTGGCACGATCAACCATCTGGGGGTGGAGGTCGACAGCACCGAGGAGGTCAGGGCCGCGCAGGCCCGTTTCACCAGGGAAGGCCTCCCAACCGTGACCGAGGACAGCGTCGCGTGCTGTTATGCCCGTCAGGACAAGGTATGGGTCGACGGTCCCTCCGGTGAGCCGTGGGAGATCTACACCGTGCTGGAGGATGTCGAGATGCCGGGCGGCCAGCTCCGGACCCTCGACCCGGAGACGGGCGCAAGCTGTTGCGCGGTAGTGGACGCGGTCACGGTCGGCTCGTCCTCCTGCTGCTGAGGGTGGTCGAACGCCTTCGACGGGTTCCAGGCGAAGGGCGGTAGCAGGGCCTGATCCCCTCGGCGGCCCGGCGGCCCGGCGGCCTGACCGGCGCGCTGGCGGGCAACATCGCGGCGCCGGCCGGCGCCATGAGCGACAGTTGCACCGTGGCCCGCCGGCGCCTGCCCCAATCCCTACGTCGACTGCTCACCGTCGGTGTCGCGGTGGTCGTCCTCGAGTACCTGGTATTCCCCCAGATCGCCGGCGCCCGCAAGTCTCTCGACCTGCTGTCCTCGGTCAGCCTCGGCGGGCTCGTCGCCGGCGTGCTTCTC
>JANMRJ010000229.1:0-3758 GCA_031370985.1 Acidimicrobiales bacterium | reverse complement strand
GCCAATCGACCCGGTCGGGCCGGCGCCAGCCGGCACGCCAATCGACCCGGTCGGGCCGGCGCCCGCCGGCACGCCAATCGACCCGGTCGGGCCGGCGCCAGCCGGCACGCCAATCGCCGCCTTGGCCGGGATGCCGAAGTGGCGAATGGCGAAGCTGCCGAGAGCGGCGAACACGGGGGCGGCCACGACGCCGCCGTAGTACGGCGTGGGCTCGTCGAGCACGACGATGGCGGAGAGGCGGGGGGACTCGGCCGGCAGGTAGCCGACGAAGCTGGCCATGTAGTTGTCGCTGTAGCCCGACTTGGTCGCCGACGGCTTGCGGGCCGTGCCGGTCTTGCCGGCGACGGTGTAGCCCTCGATCCGGGCCGCGGTGCCGGTGCCGATGTCGACCGCGGCGGCCAGCATGCGGTTGACCTCAGCCGCCGTCTTCTCCGACACCACCCGCCGGGTGGCCGGCGCCTTCGCCGGGCGGACCTTGCCGGCGTTGTCGACGGTGGCGCTGACCAGGCTGGGCGCCACGTAGGTGCCCCCGTTGGCGATGGTGTTGTAGGCACCCAGCATCTGCACCGCGGTCACGGCCACGCCCTGACCGATCGGGATGCTGCCGATCGACGTCCCCGACCACTCGTCGGGATCGAGCATGATCCCGCCGGACTCGCCGGGGAAATGGAGGTCGGTGGCATCTGCCAGGCCGAACGCCCGCAGGTAGCGGTCGACGCCGGCCTTCCCGAGCCGCTGGGCGATCTGGATCGTCCCGACGTTGGAGGAGTGGGCCAGGATGTCGGCCGTCGTCCACCACATGAGCGGGTGGTCCTCGGAGTCGCGGAAGAGGGCGTCGGAGACCTGGAGCTTGTCGGCGACGTTCATGCGGGTCGAGGCATCGACGATGCCCTGCTCCAGGGCGCCGGCGATGGTGGCCACCTTGTTGGTGGAGCCGGGCTCGAAGACCCGGGTGAGGGCCATGTTGTCGGCCGGCGGGACGGGCCGCGTACCCGGCTTCTCGACCACCAGGTTGGCCATAGCGAGGATCTCGCCGGTGGTCGGGTCCATGACGACGGCCATGCCGCCCTTGGCGTTGGCGGAGGTGATGGACTCGCCCAGCGCCCGCTCGGTCTCGTACTGCATGGCCCGGTCGATGGTAAGGACGAGAGTGTCGCCGCGGACCGAAGGCTTGAGCTGGCGGAGGCCGGCAGCGATGTCGTTCCCGCCGGGGTCGCGCTCGACAAGAAGCTCGCCGGCCCGGCCGGTGAGGGCCTTCTCGAACTGCTTCTCCAGACCCGACAGGCCCTGGTCGTCGGTGCCGACCTCGCCGATCACCGGGCCGGCCAGCGTGCCGGACGGCACGATGCGCATGGGCTCCTCGAGGAACTGGATGCCGGGGAGCTTCAGGCGTTTGACCACCTCGGCCACGGGGTCCTCGACCTTGCGGGCCAGGTAGACGAACGACGAGTCCGACCGGAGCTTGTCGAGCAGGACCTTCTCGTCGACCTTGAGAACCGGGGCGAGGGTCCGCGCCGCGGTCACCGGGTCGACGACCACGGTCGGGTCGGCCCAGACGGTCTGCCGGCGGGTCGAGATGGCGAGTTCGGCCATGTTGCGGTCGAGGATGGCGCCCCGCTCGGCGGGCAGGACGATCGAGTTGATGCGCTGGGACTCGCCGAACACGGCGTACTTGCGGGCCGAGAAGCCCTGCACGACGGTGAGCCGGGCGACGACGGCGAGGAAGGCCAGGCTGATGACGACGAGGAGGACGATCAGCCGGCGGTGGACCGGCGGGCCGGCCGACGCCTGCTGGCGCCGAGACGCGGCGGCCGCCGGGTGGGGGTTCGGGACGGAGCGCAGGCGGCGGACGGCCGGGGCGATCGGAGCGGCGGCGGCCCTGCGGGTACGGGGGGCCGGCGCCGGGCTCGCAGCGGCGCGGGTACGGGCGGGCGCCGGAGGACCGGCGGTGGCGGAGCGGGCACGGGCGGCCGGCTGCGGGGCCACTGACGTGCGGGTACGGCGGGGAGTCGGAGCAGGCGGGGCGACGGACGTGCGAGCACGGGCGCGCCGCGCCGACGCGGCGACCGGCGAGGGGGTCCGTCGGGGCGTGGACGGGGCGACTGCGGCGCGGGCGCGGGCGCGCTCGGCGGGTGTCATCCGGGGCAACGGGGGCGCGATCGGTGGCCGGCCCGGCCGGCGGCCAGGCCGGCGGGCCGCCGGCTGCGACACGGTGGCCTTCGGCCGCCCAGGAGACACGGTGGCCTTCGGCCGCCCAGGAGACCGCCTAGTAGGCGCGGTGGCCCGCTTCGCCGGTCGTGTGCTGCCGGGTTCCGGTCGGGGGGCTCGGGACTGGCGGGGCGGGGCGTGGCCAGGGTCGAATCGGGTCGGGGCTGTCACCGGATGGGCGCTCCACCCGCGAGGGGCGGGAGCGGCGCGAGGTAGGTCACCGCCGGCGGGGTCATCATCCCGAGGCGCTGACGGGCGGCGGTGGTGATCTGCGCCGGCGCCTCCAGCTCCGCCACGGTCAGCCGCAGGTCCTGGCGGGCGGTCTGCTTCCCCTCGACCGACGCGGCGAGGCGGTCCACCCCCACCTGGCCCTGGGCCAGCATCACCCGCAGGGCGACGATGGAGAACAGGCCGGCGAAGACGGCGACGATCAGGGCGCCGGTCACCAGCCGGGTGCGCCAGCGGGTCCGCGCCTCACCGGGATCGGCCAGGCGCAGGTGGGGACGGGGGGCGGGCGCTGGCGCCCGCCGGAGCGGTTCGGGGCGGGGGGCAACCGTGGTCGCACTCATCAGGACGAAACCTCCAACTTCTCCACGGCCCGCAAGCGGGCGCTCTCTGAACGGGGGTTCGCCGCCAGCTCGGCCGGTCCCGGGCGGTGGGAGCCGCGCCAGACCAGCCGCACGCGCGGCACCGCCCCGCACACGCAGGGCAGCTGGGGCGGGCAGACGCACCCGCCGGTGACCGCTTCGACGAAGCGGTCCTTCACGATCCGGTCCTCGCCCGAGTGGTAGGCCAGGACTGCGCAGCGGCCGCCGGGCACCAGCAGGTCAATGGCCCGGTCGATAGTGGCGCCCAGGGTGGCGAGTTCGCCGTTGACCTCGATCCGAATCGCCTGAAATGTCCGCTTGGCGGGATGGCCACCCCGGCGCCGGGCCGGGGCCGGGATGGCATCTCGCACGACGTCGGCCAGCCGGCCGGTGGTCGACAGGGGCCGGGCGGCGACGACCGCCCGAGCAATGCGGGACGCGAAGCGCTCCTCGCCATGGCGGGCCAGCACCCGGGAAAGCGCGGCCACGTCGTAGCCGTTGACGACATCGGCCGCCGTGGTTGCCTGCCGGCGGTCGGCGCGCATGTCGAGGGGGCCGTCGCCCCTATAGGAGAAGCCTCGCTTGGGGTCGTCGAGCTGCATGGAGCTGACGCCGAGGTCGAACAGCACCCCGGAGACCAGGCCGTCCACGACCTCGCCAAGCTGGTCGAAGTTGGCCCGGCGCAGAACCACCCGGTCAGCGAAGCGGGCCAGGTTCTCCCCTGCGATCGCCAGCGCCTGGTCGTCACGATCGACGCCGACGAGGGTGTGGTCCGGCAGGGCGTCGAGCAACGCAGCGGCGTGGCCGCCGGCGCCCAGGGTGGCGTCGACGACGGGGCCGGGGGGCACGGGTCGCATGACGTCGACGACTTCTGCCAGCATGACGGGCAGATGAGGGGGACCTGGAGGAGGCGGCTCAGTCCCGTCCATCCGCCACCTTCCGATCGACGGACCGCCGGGAGAG
>JANMRJ010000212.1:0-7498 GCA_031370985.1 Acidimicrobiales bacterium | reverse complement strand
GCAGCGATCCGACCGAGACTGTGACCAGGGCGAAACCGCCCGTTCACGTCTGACGCCTAGCTTGCACCCATGGAAACCTTCGTCGTCCGCGTCTGGGTGCCCGACCGCCCGGGGGCCTTGGGCCAGGTGGCGAGCCGTATCGGTGCCGTCCGGGGCGATGTCGTCGGCATCGACATCCTTGAGCGGGGTGGCGGTCGGGCCATTGACGAGCTGGTGGTCGAGCTGCCCGACGCCAGCCTGGTATCGCTCCTGCTGGCCGAGATCGACCAGGTGGACGGCGTCGACGTGGAGGACGTGCGGCCGGCGCCGCCCCACCTGGCTGATCCCCGCCTCGACGCCCTGGAGACCGCTGCCCTGTTGGTGGGCGCCGCGTCCTACCAGGACCTGCTGAGTGCGCTCGTGGCTCACGCCCGGCGCGACTTCGGTGCCGAGTGGGCCGTGGTCATCGACCTCGACGACCGGACCCTCCTCGCCTCCCACGGCGCCCCGCCCCCGCCGGCGTGGCTGGTGGCCTTCGTGGCCGGCAGCCAGTCCTCGGCCGCGGTCAGCTCGGGGGAGTGCGGCCCCGACGACGTGGCGTGGGCCGCGCTCGGCGAGACCCGCTTGGCCCTGCTCCTCGGCCGCCAGGGCCGGCCCTTCCGGTCGAGGGAGCGCCACCAGTTGGCCGCGCTGTGCAAGATCGCCCAGTACGTGATGAAGAACCTGGGCATCAACCGGGCCGTCCCGGTCAGCCTCTAAGCCCACCGTCGGGAGCGTTCGACGGCCCGGTGCCAGGTGGCGTGGCGGTCGTCGACCACCGACTGGGGCGCCCGGGGCGTGAACGTGGCATCCGACCGCCACAGGCCGGCGACCTCGTCGACCGACGACCACACGCCCTCGGCCAGGCCGGCCAGGTAGGCGGCGCCGAGGGCGGTCGTCTCGCGCACCGCGGCCCGAGCGACCGGCACCCGCAGCTGGTCGGCCTGGATCTGCAGCAGGAGGTCGAGCACCGACGCCCCGCCGTCGACCCGGAGCTCGATCAGGGGGTGGCCCACGCCGGCGGTCATGGCGTCGACCACGTCACGGGTCTGGTACGCCATGGCCTCCACCGCCGCTCGGGCCAGCTGGGGCCGGCCGCTGCCCCGGGTCAGGCCGACGATCGTGCCCCGGGCGCGAGGGTCCCACCACGGGCTGCCCAGGCCCGAGAACGCGGGCACGAAGGCCACGCCCTGGGAATCTCGGACCGACTCGGCCAGCGGGCCGATGTCGGCCGCCGAGTCGATGATGCCGAGCCCGTCCCGCAGCCAGGAGATGGCTGAGCCAGTGGCGAAGATGGCGCCCTCAAGGGCGTAGACCGGGGCCGCGCCGGGCAGGTCCCAGGCCACCGTCGTCAGGAGCCCGTCGACCGGGTCGGGGCACGTCGTCCCCACGTTCATCAGCACGAACGAGCCGGTGCCGTAGGTGTTCTTGGCCATACCCGGCTCGATGCAGGCCTGGCCGAAGAGGGCGGCCTGCTGGTCGCCAACCAGGGCGCTGACCGGTATGCCATCCGCCGTCGTGCCGAGCCGCCCGCTGGTCGGGCGCACCTCGGCGAGGGCGGCCACGGGCACGCCGAACAGGTCGCACAGCTCCCTCGACCAGGCCCCGTGGCGGATGTCGTAGAGCATGGTGCGGCTGGCGTTGGACGGGTCGGTGGCGAAGACGGCCCCGCCGGTCAGCTTCCAGAGGATCCACGAGTCGACGGTGCCCAGCGCCAGCCGGGGGCCGGCGTGGACCCCACCCTCTTTCAGTAGCCACGCCATCTTGGTGGCCGAGAAGTAGGGGTCGAGGACGAGCCCGGTGGCGTGGCGGACGAAGGGCAGGTGGCCGTCGTCCTCCATGCGCTGGCACCGTTGGGCCGTGCGCCGGTCCTGCCAGACGATGGCCCGGTGGAGGGGCTGGCCGGTGCGCCGGTCCCAGGCCACAACGGTCTCACGCTGGTTGGTCACCCCGATGGCCGCGATTGTGGTGTCGAGGCCCGCCCGCAGCTCGGCCAGCGTGCCTTCCACCGCGGCCCAGATCTCCGCCGGGTCGTGCTCTACCCAGCCTGGTCTGGGGAAGTGCTGGGCGAGCTCCCGGTACGACCACCCGGCGGGTCGGCCGGCCTCGTCGACGGCGAGGGCGCGCACGCCGGTGGTGCCGGCGTCGATGGCGATCGTCAGTGACATGGCGCCCTTCGGGCGTTGGGGAGCACGGCCGGTAGCGTGGCACGCATGCGTGTAGGACTGCTGACCGGGGGAGGGGACTGCCCGGGGCTCAACGCCGTGATCCGGGCGGTCGTGCGCAAAGGCGAGCGCCTCTACCGCGACGAACTCGTCGGGTTCCTCGACGGCTGGAAGGGCGTGCTCGACCGGCGGACCATGGCCCTCGACGTCGAACGGTGCCGTGGCCTTCTCCCCAAGGGCGGCACCATCCTGGGTACGTCGCGCACCAACCCCTACAAGGTCGACGGGGGATCACAGCAGGTCATCGACAACCTCCGGGCCGAAGGTATCGACGTCCTCATCGCCATTGGCGGCGACGACACCCTCGGCGTGGCCGAGAAGCTGGCCCGCGAGGGGCTGGTGGTGGTCGGCGTGCCCAAGACCATCGATAACGACCTGTCGTGCACGGAGGTCACCTTCGGTTTCGACACCGCGGTGCAGATTGCGTCCGACGCCATCGACCGCCTGCACACGACGGCTGAGTCGCATGACCGGGTGATGGTGGTCGAGGTCATGGGCCGCCACGCCGGCTGGATCGCTACCCATGCGGGGATCGCCGGCGGGGCCGCGGAGATCCTGATCCCCGAGGAGCCGTTCGACATTGATGCCGTCTGCGCTCGGCTGAAGGGTCGTCACGACCGCGGCCGGTATGCGTCGCTCGTGGTGGTGGCCGAGGGTGCGGTTCCGGTGGCGGGGACGATGGAGACGCAGTCGGGCGAGCTTGACGCCTTCGGCCACGTGCGGTTGGGCGGGATCGCCAACCGGGTGGCCCAGGGGATCGAGGAGCGTACCGGCTTCGAGACCCGGGTCACCATCCTGGGGCACATCCAGCGGGGCGGCACGCCGACGGCGTTCGACCGCATCCTGGCCACCCGGTTCGGGGTGGCGGCCATCGACGCGGTGCACGACGGCGCCACCGGCCAGATGGTGGCGCTCCAGGCTGGCCAGATCGTGCGAGTGCCGCTGGCCGATGCGGTGGGCAGGTCCAAGACGGTCGACCCCGAGCTGTACCACGGGGTTGCTGAAGTCTTTTTCGGATAGCGGGTGCCTAACCACGACCTGGCGCCAGCGAACGCGGAACCGATCCAGGCGCTGGCGTCGATCGGCCAACGGGTGGGCGGCGCCTTGGTCGACGGCCTGCTGACGAGCATGGTGATCGTCGTCCCGCTCCTCATGGGCCTGATCGACATCGACACGCTGGAGACCGGCCTGCCCGCTTCGGTGCTCCTGGGCCTGTTCCTTTTCAGGGCGGTCTACACGATCGTCCCGACCGCAGTGTGGGGCCAGACCTTGGGCAAGATCGCGGTGGGCACCCGGGTGGTGACCGAGGCGGACGGGTCGCTCCCGGGCTGGCGGCGGGCCACGGTCCGGTGGGCGGTGCCCGGCGTCGTAGGGAGCCTGCCGTACGTCGGTCTTTGGGTCAGCCTGGCCGTCATGGCGTCACTCGTCTTCGACCCCCGCCGGCGGGGCCTGCACGACCGGGTGGCGGGCACGATCGTAGTGCGGGTGCCTCGTTGAGCGCAGCCCAGTACTGGGCGTCGGAGCTGGCGGCTTGGGCCATCCCCGAGGGCATCCGTGCCCAGGCGCCAGAGTCGCCCTGGGCCTTCAGCCCGGCGGTGTTCCGCCCGCCGGCCGAGCCGACGCCCGACACGCCCTCACGGGTGCGGGCGCGCCAGGCGCTGCCCGTCGGCGGCTCGGTGCTCGATGTCGGCTGCGGCGGGGGCGCCGCCGGCCTGGCCCTGGTGCCCCCGGCGGGGCGGGTGACCGGTTTCGACCAGAGCCGCGAGCTGCTCGACGTGTTCGTCGAGGGGGCTACCGCCCTGGGGGTGGCCTACGAGACGGTCCACGGAAGCTGGCCCGAGAACGCCGGCGCCGTCGGCCCCGCGGATGTCGTCGTGACCAACCACGTCGCCTACAACATCCCGGATCTGGCCGGGTTCGCGATCGCCCTCGGCACGCACGCCCGGTTCCGTGTGGTGATGGAGCTGAGCGGCCGCCACCCCCGGTTCGCCGCCAACGACCTGTGGCGCCACTTCTGGGACATCGAGCGCCCGACCGGCCCGACTGCCGACGACGCCATCGCCGTGCTCCGCGAGGTCGGGATCGAGCCGCAGGTCGAGCGTGTGCCCCACCCGGTCACAAGCCCGGGGAGCCGGAGGCGGCGCGCCCTCAACCGGGAGGCCCAGGTCGCCTCCCTCCGGCGCTACCTGTGCCTGCCGGCCGATCGTGACCCGGAGATCGAGGCGCTCCTCGACGGCCGCCCGGCCTTCACCGGCGAGGCCGTTGCGCTGTGGTGGCCCGGCTCGGCCTAACCGCTGATCGCCTTTCGGGACTGGGTTGAGCGTTTGGTCAATCGGTGATGCCATGCCGCCCCCGATTGACCAACGCTCCAGCCGTGGAGTGACCCGTTTCTACCCGCCCGGGAATGCCACCGCGGGCTGGTTGAACGGCGCTACTCGATGTTGGGGGCGTCCGGCGCCTGGGCACGGCGGGGCGCCCGGCGCAGGGCAGCGGCCCGAACCTGGCCGGCGCGGCCCTTGGCCTTCTGGAGGGCGACGGCCGCCCACGCGAACTGGTGGGCGAGAATGGCGAGGCCGGCGATGATCACGAGCAGACCGGGACCCGGGGTCACCAGGAGCACGAGACCGACGCCGAGCACGGTGAACCCGAGGGCGGCGACCGACAGCCGCACTGACTGGTGGGCCATGAAGCGCAGGAGCGCGACGAGCGTCGCCACGACGCCATCTTGGCATACCACTGGTCGTTAGTTGGTGGCTTTCAGTGCCTCTGACGCCCTGGCGTGGACGAGAAGATCGAACAGCGCCGGCGCCACGCCGGGGGTGGCGATCATCACCGATTCCGGGGCGACCGGCCCGCCGTCGAGGCCCGCGGCCACCGCACCGGCTTCGGCGGCGATAAGCAGGCCGGCGGCGACGTCCCACGGCTGGCCGCCGGCCTCGAAGTAGCCGTCGAGGCGCCCGCAGGCCACCCAGCACAGGTCGAGCGACGCCACGCCGTTGCGGCGGATGTCGCGCACCGCCGGCAGGAGGTGGGGGAGGACGGCCGCTTGCCGGCCCCGGCGGGCGGACAGGTAGCCGAAGCCGGTGCCAACCAGCGCCCGGGCCAGGTCGACCTCACCGGAGACGGCGATGGGCTGGCCGTTGCGGGTGGCGCCCAGGCCGCGGCCGGCGGCGAACGTCTCCCGCAGGCCGGGCGAGTCGACCACACCGGCGATGACCTCGCCGTTGACCTCGGCCGCCACCGACACGGCCCAGATCGGGTGGCGGTACAGGTAGTTGGTCGTGCAGTCGAGGGGGTCGATGACCCACCGCACGCCGCTGGTGCCCGGGCGGGCGCCGGTCTCCTCGCCCAGGATGGCGTCGTCGGGCCGGGCGGCGAGGATGCCCTTGACGATCAGGGTCTCCGCGGCCCGGTCCATCTCGCTGACCATGTCGGTGCCGCTGGTCTTGGTGGTGACATCGAGGCGAACGTCGCCGGCGCCGGCGAGGAGCATCGATCCGGCCTCGGTGGCGACGCGCTCGGCCAGTTCGAGCAGTTCGGCGGTGAGAGGTGGCATCGTTGCAGGTGACAGGGTCAAGTCTGCAATCGTACGGGGCATGGAACCGGGGGTCGTCGACCTGCGCTCGGACACGGTCACCCGGCCGACCCTGGAGATGCGGCGGGCCATGGCGTTCGCCGAGGTGGGCGACGATGTCTACGGCGAGGATCCCACCGTCAACGCGCTGGAGGAGGCCTTCGCCGGCCGGGTCGGCAAGGAGGCGGCGCTGTTCGTGCCGTCGGGAACCATGGCCAACCAGCTCGCCCTGCGGGTGCTGGCGCCGGCGGGGTCCAGCGTCGTCGCCGGCCGGCGCCAGCACGTGGTGATCTACGAGAACGGGGCCGGCGCCCGCAACGCCGGCGTGCAGTTCTCGGCGGTGGACGACGCCGACGGCACGATCGCCGCCGCTGACGTGGCCTGGGCCGTCGCTGCCGCGGCCCACCGCCATGTGCGGCCCGGCCTGGTCTGCGTGGAGAACACCCACATGCCCGCGGGCGGGGCGCCGTGGCCACTGGCGGCGCTGCGGGCGGTGGCGGCCGCGGCCGGCGCCGGCGGCCTGCCCGTGCACATGGACGGGGCCCGGCTGTTCAACGCCGAGGTGGCGAGCGGAGTGCCGGCGGCCGTGTTCGCGGCGGAGGCGACGACGGTGATGTGCTGCCTGTCGAAGGGCCTCTGCGCCCCGGTGGGCTCGCTGCTGGCCGGGCCGGCGGACATGATCGCCGAGGCCCGGGGCGAGCGCCAGCGGCTGGGCGGGGGGATGCGCCAGGCCGGGATCATCGCCGGCGCTGGCATTGTCGCCCTGGAGCAGATGGTCGACCGCTTGGCCGACGACCACGTCCGGGCCCGCCGGCTGGCCGAGGCGGTGGCCGACCGGTGGCCTGACGGAGGCTGTGACCCCTTGCTGGTGCGGACCAACGTCGTGACCTGGCGGCACCCCGACGCCCTGGTCTTGCTCGACCACCTGGCCGGGGCCGGCGTACGGGCCGGCACCATTGCCCCGGGCGTGGTCCGCCTGGTCACCCACCACGACATCGACGACGACGGGGTCGAGCGGGCAGTCACGGCCCTGCTGGGCGCAGTCTGATGGCCGTTCTGCACGACGAGGTGCCGCCCCGGGCGCTGGCCGTCTACGCTCACCCCGACGACCCCGAGATCTCCTGCGGCGCAACGCTGGCGCGCTGGGCCGCCGCCGGCTGCGAGGTCCACGTGCTGGTCCTGACCCGAGGGGAGAAGGGCTCCCACGACCCGACCGTCGACCTGATCGCGCTGGCGGCGCGCCGTCGGGCGGAGATGGCCGCCGCCGGCCAGGTGCTCGGCGTGACCGGCCAGGAGCAGCTCGACATCGGCGACGGCGAGCTGGTCAACTCGCCGGAGGTGCGCGAGCGGATCGTGGCCGCTATCCGCCGATGCCGGCCGGCGGTCGTGCTGTGCCCCGACCCGACCGCAGTGATCTTCGGCGACACCTACTTCAACCACTCCGACCACCGCGTCGCCGGCTGGGCCACGCTCGACGCCGTCTCGCCGGCCGCCGGCAACCCCCACTACTTCCCGGGTGCCGGGCCGGCCCACCCGGTGGGGGTTGTCCTGCTGTCGGGGACGCTGGAGCCCAACGTGTGGGTCGACGTGAGCTCCCACCTCGACGCCAAGATCGACGCCCTCCTGTGCCACGCCAGCCAGCTCGACGGCTCCGAGGAGCTGTTCCGGGCCGTGCTGGAGC
>JANMRJ010000013.1:0-1616 GCA_031370985.1 Acidimicrobiales bacterium | reverse complement strand
GAGCCGCCGCGCAGCCCGGCTGAAATGGAGCTCCTCAGCGGCGACGTGCGTTGAAGTGGTGAAGGTCCAACGGAGGACTCCTTTGGTCTCGCCCCCTGCCGGTGGAGCTGACGATGGTGTGTGACGTTTGGGATGTTCTGGGACTCCCCCCGTCGAGTGGACACCCAACCTGCCAGGCTTGCCCTGGCTGAAGGGAGTCCCCCATGGGACAACATCGCCGGCAGTTCTCGCCGGAGTTCAAGCGTGACGCAGTAGAACTGGTCCGGTCCTCGGGTCGACCCGTGGCTCAGGTGGCCAAGGAGCTCGGCTGCGGTGAGTCAAGCCTCAGTCTGTGGATGGCCAACGACCGGGTCGTCCGGGCCATGGCCGACCCGAAGGGCTTCGCCGCCGACACCGCCGAGTCCGACGAGGTCAAGCGTCTGCGCCGCAAGGTGGCGGAACTGGAGGTCGAGCGCGAAATCCTGAAACGCTCGATGGTCTTCTGGGTCAAGGAGTCGCACGGGTGAGGGTCTTCGCCTTCGTCGACCGCCAGAAGGCCGAGTTCGCGGTCAAGACCCTCTGTCGTGTGTGCCGGGTGTCGAAGTCGGGGTACTACGCCTGGGCGGCACGGGAGGCGGCCGGGCCCACCGAGGCCCAGTTGGCCGAGGACGACCTGGTGGCCAAGATCCGCCTCGTGCACGCGGATTCCCGCCGCAACTACGGCGAGCCCCGCATCACCGGCCAGCTGGCCCGTGACGGCGTGATCGTCAACCACAAGCGGGTGTGCCGGCTCATGGCCATGGCGGGCATCGCCGGCAAGGGTGGGCGCCGCAAGGTACGCACGACCGTCCAGGACCCGAAAGCCACGCCGTTCACCGACCTGGTGGAGCGGGACTTCGTCCGCCAGGGCCTCGACCAGCTGTGGCTCGGCGACCTCACCTACATCACCACCGACGAGGGCTGGCTCTACCTCTCCGGCGTCTCCGACGCCTGCTCCCGCCGGCTGCTGGGCTGGTCGATCACCGACCACCTCCGCACCGCCGGTCCCCTCGACGCCCTGCACGCCGCAGTGCAATGCCGGGGAGGCACGGTCAAGGGCACCGGGGTGGTCTTCCATTCCGACAAGGGCTGCCAGTACACCGCCGGCGACTACACCGCGGCCTGCACCGGCTACGGGGTGACGCAGTCGATGGGCAGTGTCGGGGACTCATACGACAACGCCCAGGCCGAGTCGGTGTGGTCGGGCTTCAAGCGGGAGGCCGTTGACGGCGAGCACTTCGCCACCAAGGCCGAGGCCCGTCGGGCGATCTTCTCCTGGATCGTCTGGTACAACTCGACCCGGCTGCACACCTCGATCGGCATGCGACCGCCGATCGAGTTCGAACGACACCTCCAGGAGGTCACCCTGGCTGCATGACGCGAATTTGGTCCCCGTCCTCGGACGGGGACCAAATTCGAGGAAACCGATCACCGTTACAGAAGCTGGATCAGTGTCCGGTCGGTGGGGGGAGGGTCAGACACGGCCGATCGGGTAGCCCAGACCGCAGCAGCGATGCTGCTGGAAGAGAAGCTTGAGCCGATCTTCCACCCCGACAGCTACGGCTACCGTCCTGGGCGAAGCGCCCATGACGCCCTGG
>JANMRJ010000145.1:0-3697 GCA_031370985.1 Acidimicrobiales bacterium | reverse complement strand
AGCCGACGGCTGGCTCGCTCCTACCTCTTGGCCTTTCCCGTGCATGCCCTGGTGTTCGTGGTCGTCGGTCGGGCTGCAGTCGATGGGCGCATCGGTCTGGCCACCCTGGCCGTCGTCGTCCAGGCCGCCCGTCAGCTCATCGACCTCGGAAGCATCTTCGGTGACGAGTACCAGATCGACTTCGGCTCGGCGTCACTGCCCGCCGCCGCCGAGCTCCGGCGCCGGTCGGACGCGGCCACCGTCGCCGTTCCGGCGGGGTCGCGGCCGGCCGAAGGCCTGCCCAGGATCGCCATCGCCTTCGAGGGGGTCACCTTCGCCTACCCCGGGCAGCGTCACGCAGTCCTGGAGGATCTCGACCTGGTCGTGCCGGCTGGGACATCGCTGGCCATCGTCGGGGCGAATGGAGCCGGCAAGACGACTCTGGTGAAGCTGCTGGCCCGGCTCTACGAGCCCAGCCACGGGCGCATCCTGATCGACGGGACCGACATCCGCGAGCTCGACATCGTCTCCTGGCGGGCCCGCCTGGCGGTGATCTTCCAGGACTTCGTGCGCTATGAGCTTTCGGCAGCCGACAACGTCGGCCTGGGTGGGCCGGCGCTGCTCCACGACCGGGCTGCTCTGGCCACCGCCGCGCATCGGGCGGGCACGCAGGAGCTGATCGAGGCGCTGCCCAAGGGCTGGGACACGGTGCTGGCCCGGGGCTACACCGACGGCGCCGAGCTCTCCGGAGGCGAGTGGCAGCGCGTCGCCCTGGCCCGGGCCCTGCTCGCCGTCGAGGCCGGCGCGTCGGTACTGGCCCTTGACGAGCCCACCGCCAACCTCGACGTGCGGGCCGAGGCCGACCTGTTCGACCGCTTCCTCGACCTGACGACGGCACCCGACGGCCGCCCCGGAGAGATGACGACGCTCCTCGTGTCCCACCGCTTCTCGACCGTGCGCCGGGCCCAGCGGATTTGTGTGCTCGACCGGGGCCGGGTCACCGAACTGGGGGCCCACGACGAGCTCGTCGCCGCCGACGGCATCTATGCCCGGATGTTCGGCCTCCAGGCGGCCCGGTTCCATGGCTGACCTGCGCCGGCGCGCCGGGCTGTTGTGGTCCACGGTGCGCCGCGACAACCCGAGGTTGGCCACATCGGCCGTGGCCCTCGACCTGGTGGTCAACATCGGAGGCCGCCCCCTCGCCGGCCTCTGGTTGAAGCTGATCGTCGACGGTGTCTCCGGAGGCCACCGGAGCACCGTCACCTGGGCCTGCCTGGCGCTGGCCGGGTCGCTGGCCCTCCAGAGCACGCTCAGCGTCATGGTCGGCGCCATGTTCGGTGACCTCCACGAGTCGAGCGCGCTGGCATTGACCGGCACCCTCATGCGCCTGACATCTACCACGCCTGGTATCGAGCATCACGAGCGGGCCGAGTACGCCGACCGCATCGCCCTCATTCGCAGCCAGGGACGTCTGCTCACCGACTTCGTGGCCACCTTCGGCTCGGGTATCGCCCTGGCCACCCGGATCGTGGTCACGGTGGTGCTGTTGGCGTCGGTGCACCCGGCCATGGTTTTGCTGCCACTTCTCGCCGTGCCGTCTGTATGGGCCGGGGCCCGGGCCAGCCGGATCACCGAGGCGGCCAAGGCCGCGACGGCCGAGCGGGTCCGGCGCCAGGACCACCTGTTCAAGGTGGCGACGGCTCCCGGGCCGGCCAAGGAGGCCCGGATCTTCAACCTGGGCGACCACCTCGTCGACCGCCATCGCCGGGTCTGGGACGACGTCACCGACGAGATGGCCTCGGCCCAGATGCGGGCCGGCATCCTGCGGGCCCTGGGCTGGACCGTGTTCGCCGCCGGCTACGTGGGCGCCATAATGCTGACCGTCAGCCAAGCCTCGCGAGGCCGGGCCACCCCTGGTGACGTGTTGCTCGTGATCGCCCTGGCCAGCGACGTCGCCGCCCAGGTGGCGCGGGCCGCGGCGCTGGCCGACAAGACCGCCGGCACGTTCCAGGCCCTGGGCCGACTCCTGTGGCTCATGGACTACGCGACCGAGGCCAACCGGCCGGCGGACGACCCCGTGCCCGTGCCCGGGGAGCTACATGACGGCATTTGCTTCGAAGGAGTCGGCTTCGGGTACCCCGGCGGGGACGGGGAGGTCCTGCACGGCGTGGACCTGCGTCTCCCCGCCGGCGGCGTGGTGGCCATCGTCGGCGAGAACGGCGCCGGGAAGACCACGCTGGTGAAGCTCCTGTCCCGTTGCTATGAGCCCTCCACCGGGCGCATCACGGTCGATGGGACCGACCTCCGTCGTTTCGACGTCGGGGAGTGGAGGAGCCGGCTGGCCGCCGGCTTCCAGGACTTCGTCCGGTTCCAGGAAACGCTGCAGGTTTCGGTCGGCGTCGGCGACCTTCACCGCATCGACGACCGCACGGCAGTCGCCGCCGCACTGGATGCGGGCCAAGCTGGGGATCTGGCCGCGGGGCTGACGAGCGGCCTCGACACGCTCCTGGGCAAGGAGTTCGCGGGCGGGACCGATCTGTCCGAGGGTCAGTGGCAGAAGGTCGCCATCTCCCGGGGGCTCATGGACCCCACCCCTTTGGTGTTGATCCTTGACGAACCCACCTCGGGCCTGGACGCGGATGCCGAGCACGCCCTCTTCGAGCGCTACGCCTCGGCCGCCGCCCGGGTCGGCCGTGCGTCGGGCGCGGTCACGGTCCTGGTCTCCCATCGCTTCTCCACCGTGCGCCTGGCCGAACTGATCGTGGTCCTAGACGGAGGACGGGTACGCGAGCTCGGCTCCCATGACGAGCTGATGGCCGCCGGCGGGTTGTACGCCGAGCTCTACGGGCTCCAGGCCCGGGCCTATTGGTGAGCAGAAGTCGGACCTGGCGATGACGCGCGGCGCTAGCTCGAGCGTCGAGAGGGCCGGCGAAGCGACGGAAGGTTCCCAGGAACGGCGCGTGCCCAAGCGACTCCCGCCGGAGCGTGGGTCCTTCCCCACGACCTCGTGGTCGATGTCGTTGGAAGTACGCCGCCGGTGGCGGCGGGCGAGGTCGTTGACTGGCTGGCCACCGGACCGGTCCCCCGGGCGATACGCATTATCGCGGGGTCGGGCCAAGGCCAAGCGTGAGGGCTCCCTTTCGGCGGTGGCACCCTCGACATCGTCCGGCTCGTCGAGACGTAGCGACAGTTCGGCTCAGCCCAACACAGGCTGAAGTGCGCCGGGTCTCGTAGGGCCGCGATCGATGGAGCCCTACCAGCGGGGGCCGTCGCCGGCGACGGTGGAAATGGGTCGCTCGCCCCGTGTCGCCGACCGCCGACGCAGCCGCCGACCCCTTCTCGCACAGCGCTGCGACGGGCTAGAACGACAGGTCGAACGCCACCGGGAGGGCGCTTCGGCCCCAGCTCTCAAGGTCGTCGCTGGTCGCCACCTGGTACTTGGCCAGGAGTAGCCGTCGGGCCAGGGCGTCCTCGTCAGTGCTCGGCTCCACGACCCGAGCGGTCGCGTCGCCTTCCACCTCGCCGATCCGGACCGTGACCC
The DNA here is from genome assembly GCA_031370985.1 of Acidimicrobiales bacterium. Taxonomy (GTDB): domain Bacteria; phylum Actinomycetota; class Acidimicrobiia; order Acidimicrobiales; family AC-14; genus CADCTB01. The sequence continues at coordinate 177 of JANMRJ010000145.1, read as the reverse complement.
GCGGCTCGGCCATGGCGTTGCGGACGAAGTCGGCCAGTTCCCGCCCGCCGGCGAGGACGTAGATCGTCCGGCTGCGCTCCTCGGCCGCGAACCAGATCTCGATGCGGTGCGGGTTGCCCGTCCGCCGGCCGGTGGTAGTGATGGAACAGAAGTCCTGGTCGATGCCCGAACGGTACC
>JANMRJ010000005.1:0-4486 GCA_031370985.1 Acidimicrobiales bacterium | reverse complement strand
GCCGGCGGCTCGTCGGTGGACACCAGCGCGGCCAACGGCGCCGCAGGCGGGGCCGCGGTGGCCAACCTGGCCCCCACCGCCGACACCGGCGACAGCGGCGCCTCGGCCAGCCAGGCCAGTGCCACCAACTCCGGCAACACCGGCGCCTCGGCCGCGACGGCCACCGCCAGCCCCGTCGCCGTCAGCGGCGCCTCGGGGGCCTCGGGGGCCACCGGGGCCGCCAGTGCCACCCGCAACACCGCCACCAGCGGCGCCTCCGGGCGCACCGGTGACACCGGCGACGCCACCGCCACCGGCGTGGTCGCCTCCGCGGCCAACTCCGGTGCCGCCGCCGCCTCCGACGCCACCTCGGGCGCCAGCGGCGACGCGGCCAACGTGACCGACGGCTTCGCCCTGGCCGGCGACGGCGGGCCCGGCGGCATCGCCGTTGGCGCCGCCGGTGCCGGCGGCCGGGCGGTCAACACCCTCACGGTCGGCACCTCCTCGGGCGCCACCACCGCGGTGGGCGGCTCCTCGGTGACCACCGGGGCGGCCAACGGCGGCGCCGGGGCGGCATCGGCCCTGACGCTGAGCCCCACCGCCTTCAGCGGCTTCTCCGGCGACGCCACTGCCCAGGCCAGTGCCACCAACACCGGGGCCACCGGTGCCGCTTCCAGCCGGGGCACGGCCAGCCCCATCGCCGCCTCCGGCGCCTCCGGCGCCTCCGGCGCCACCGGTGCCGCCACCTCCGGCCGGGGCTCGGCCCTCAGCGGCGGCTCCGGGGCCACCGGCGACACCGGCGACGCCACCGTGGGTTCGGTGGTGACCTCTCTGGCCACCTCCGGCGCCCTCTCTGACGCCGACGCCGGCTCCGGCGCCACCGGGGCGGCCACCAACCTGACCGACGGGCTGGCCCTGGCCGGGCCCGGCGGGGCGGGAGGGGTGGTCGTCGGCACCGCCGGCGCCGGCGGTGCTGCGGTCAACACCAACTCCGGGGCGGCACGCACCGGGGCCACCGCGGCCGGCGGCGGCTCGGGCGTGGTCACCGGCGAGGCCAACGGCGCCGCCGGCGGCACCGCGGCGCTGACCGCCACCCCCAAGGCCACCAGCGGCGACTCGGGCAGCTCCGACAGCCAGTCCAGCGCCACCAACACCGGCGCCACCGGGGCGGCCACCTCGGCCGGGGTGGCCAACCCCATCGCGGCCTCGGGCACCTCGGGTGCCTCCGGCGCCACCGGGGCGGCCACCACGAGCTCGGTGAGTACCATCCCGGTCACCGGCATCCTCGCCACCGGGTTGGTCGTCTCCGGCGCGGCCACCAGCGGCACCTCGGGACGCACCGGCGACACCGGCGACGCCACCGCGGCCTCGGCGGTCACCAGCCTGGCCAACTCCGGCGCCCGCTCGGTCTCCGACGCCGACAGCGGCGCCAGCGGCGCCGTCCTCAACGACAGCATCCTCCTCGCCGCCGGCGGCACCGGCGGGGCCGGCGGCTTCGTCACCGGGCTCACCGGCGCCGGCGGCGCGGCGACCAACGGCGTCGCCGCCACCACCGGGGCGGTCACCGCCCGGGGCGGCTCGGCGGTGGTCACCGGCGCGGCCAACGGCGGCGCCGGCGGCGCCGCGGCCACCACGGTGACGCCCACCGCCACCAGCGGTGACACCGGGGCCGCGACCAGCCAGACCAGTGCCACCAACACCGGGCGCACCGGCGCCGCCACCTCCAACGTGGTGGCCAGCCCCTCCGCCCGCAGCGGCGCCTCGGGCGCCTCGGGGGCCACCGGGGCGGCGACGAGCAGCTCCACGGGCACCAGCTCGGGCATCCTGGGCGCCGTCGTCGTCTCTGCCGGGGTGGCCACCTCGGGCCGCTCGGGTGACTCGGGTGACACCGGCGACGCCACCTCCGCCTCCACCGCAGCCAGCGAGGCCAACTCGGGCGCCGCGGCACTGGGCCGGGCCACCTCCGGCGACAGCGCCACGGCCACCAACCGCACCGATGTCCTGGCCGTGGCGGGCGACGGGGGCGGCGGCGGCATCACCCTCGGCACCGCCGGCGCCGGCGGTGCCGCGGCCAACACCGTGACCACCGGCACGGCTACCGCCGCCGGCGGGTCCTCGGTGGCCACCGGGGCGGCCAACGGTGCGGCGGGCGGGGCGGCCACCACCACGGTGACGCCCACCGCCACCAGCGGTGACAGCGGCCGGGCCGAGAGCCAGTCCAGCGCCACCAACACCGCCAACACCGGTGCGGCCACCTCCACAGCCGAGGCCAGCCCGGTGGCGGCCACCGGCGCCTCGGGCGCCACCGGGGCCACCGGCACCGCCACCTCCAGCCCCACCGCCACCAACTCGGCCATCTTGGGCAGCGCCACGGCCATCGCCGGCGGCGCCACCTCGGGCCGCTCAGGTGACTCGGGTGACACCGGCAACGCCGATGCCTTCGGTGCGGCCACCAGCCTGGCCACCTCGGGCGCCCGTTCCACCGCTGGCTCCCTCAGCGGCGGCAGCGGAGCGGCCACCAACGACTCCCTCGTCATCGCCCTGGGCGGCGTCGGCGGTGGCGGCGGTGTGGCCCTGCCCAACGCCGGCAATGGCGGCGCGGCCACCAACACCGCCACCGGCGCCACCTCGCTGACCGCCGCCGGCGGCTCGGCGGTGGCCACCGCCGCGGCCAACGGCGGCGCCGGTGGGGCCTCGGCCACCACCTTCGCCCCCACCGCCACCTCGGGCGGCTCGGGTGGCGCGCTCAGCTCCTCCAGCGCCACCAACACCGGCAACACCGGGGCGGCGACCAGCTCGGCCCGTTCCACCCCCTCGGCGTCCTCGGGGGCGTCGGGCACCACCGGGGCCACCGGCAACGCCGTCAGCAGCCCCAACGCCACCAACTCCGCCATCTTGGGCTCGGCCACCACGGTCAGTGGCCTCGACACGGTGGGCGACACCGGCACCTCCGGCGCCACCGGCGCATCGGCCGCCGGCGGCGAGGCCGACTCTGCGGCCAACTCCGGTGCCCAGTCGGCCTCTGACGCCCTCTCCGGTCCCACCGGTGAGGCCACCAACGCCTCCACCGCCGGCGGCAGCGGCGGCACCGGCGGCGGTGGCGGCGTGGCCAACCCGACCGCAGCCAACGGCGGCCTGGCCACCAACACCGGCCTGGCCGCCACCACCGTCGCCCTCGGCGGCTCCACCGTGGCCACCTCGGTGGTCACCGGCGGCACCGGCGCCGGCGCCACCGTGTCGGCCACCCCGGCTGCCACCGGCGGGAACTCCGGGGAAGCCGACAGCGCCTCCAGCTCCACCAACACCGGCAACACCGGGCCCAGCACCTCAACCTCCGACACCAGCCCGGTCTCGGGCACGGGGGCCTCGGCGGCCACCGGCGGCACCGGTACCGCCGCAGGTGCCACCACCGCAGCCACCGCCGCCGCCGCCGGCATCACCACCGCCGCCGCAGCCGTCACCGCCGCCCAGGCGGCGGCGGCCACCGCAGCCGCTCCGGCCACCGCAGCCACCGTCGCCGGCACCGCCGGCGCAGGAAGCACCGGCACCGGCACCGCCGCAGCCGGTGGGGGAGCAGCCACCACCCCGACCGCCTCGGGCAGCGGGGCCGCCCCCGCCCCCGCCCCCGCCGGGCCCCCGTCGTTCACCTCCTCGGGCACGGCCCGGGCCGATAACACCTCGGTGGCCTCCGGTAGTGGGCGGGCCACCAACTTCTCGGTGGCCTCGGGCCGGGGCATCGCCGATGGCCACTCCACCGCCTCCGGCGACGCCGTGGCCCGCAACGGCTCGGTGGGCTCGGGCTGTGCCACCGCCGTCGGCGGCGCCACCGCCTCGGGCGGGGCCTGCGCCCCGGTCCCCGGCATCACCACCATCCCCACCACCGCCACCCCCGGCACCGCAGCCGGCGGCGCCACCACCGGTCAGCTGGCCCGCACCGGAGCGGACCTCGACGGCCTCGCCGGCCTGGCCGGCGCCTCCACCCTGCTGGGCGGGGTGTTCCTGGCCCTGGGCCGCCGGCGCAAGCCGGTCCAGGCCTAACCACTAGCCTTTGCCCACCCGCAGTCACCGTGACTGCCTGATCACATCCCCACCAAAGAGAAGGAAGTGACATGACGAGTTCCAAGATGAGGACCACCGTCGGGGTCGCCCTCGCCGGCGTGGCCGCTGTCCTGGGCCTGCTGGCCGGGCCGGCCGGTGCCCAGACCACAGCGTCGCCCACCGCCAGCGGCGGGGCTCGGGCCACCACCGACTCGGTGGCTTCCGGCACCTGCGTGGCCACCACCGACTCCACCTGCTCGGGCAGCGGCTCGGCCACCAACGACTCCACCAGCTCGGGCAGCGCGGTTGCCCGTGACGGCTCGGTGGGTTCGGGCTGCGCCACGGCCAACCGGGGTTCCGACGCCTCGGGCGGCTCCACCGCCACCGGCGGCGCCACCACCTCGGGCGGTCCTTGCCCGCCGGCCACAACGGCCACCACCACCGCCACCACCCGGCCGCCCACGACGGC
>JANMRJ010001218.1:0-4980 GCA_031370985.1 Acidimicrobiales bacterium | reverse complement strand
ATCAGGTCGAGCACGATCAGCTCGGGTGGGTCGGCGAGGGCGCGTTCGAGTCCCACGGCCCCGTCGAAGGCCACCTCGACCACGAAGCCCTCCCGTTCCAAGTAGCGGGTCACGACCTCTGAAACGGTAGGGTCGTCCTCGACCACCAGGATTCGTACCTGAGAGGCGGAGAGCGGAGAGGCGGTGAGGGGCACGGGTCGATTGTGCCCCACCCCCGTCCGTCGGAGTTCCCGGCGGCGGATTGTTCATCGAATGGTGAGCACTTTTACCGCCCGCCGTCATCGCTTCTCGGAGAGACTGCCGTTATGCCCCACGTTGTGATCCCCGTGCTCAACGAGGCCGCCGCACTGCCGGCGCTGCTGGCCGCCATGCCGCCGGGCTTCACCGCGGTGGTGGCGGACAACGGCTCGACCGACGGCTCGGGTGACATCGCCCGTCGGGCGGGAGCGATCGTCGTGGACGAACCGGCACGGGGCTTCGGCGCCGCCTGCTGGGCCGGCCTGATGGCGGCCGAGCCCAACGACGGCGTCGTCTGTTTCATGGACGGCGACGGCTCGCTCGACCCGTGGGATCTCGTCGCCGTGGCCGCCCCGGTGCTGGCCGGCACTCGTGACCTCGTCCTGGGCGCCCGCCGGCCCACCGAGGCCGGCGCCTGGCCGGTCCACGCCCGGCTGGCCAACCGCTTCCTGGCCCTGGAACTCCGCCGGCGCACCGGGTACAAACTCCGCGACATCGGTCCCATGCGAGCGGCCCGCCGTGCCGACCTGCTGGCGCTGGGCATCGAGGACCGGCGGTTCGGCTGGCCGCTTGAGATGGTCCTGCGGGCCGCGGCCGCCGGCTGGCGGATCGACGAACTGCCCGTCCCGTATGCGCCACGCACCGGCAAGTCGAAGGTGACCGGGACCGTCTCGGGGACGATGCGGGCGGTGCGCGACATGAGCCGGGTCCTGGCCACGGCATGAGCGGCCCCGTAGGCCGGTCCAGCCGGCATTCACTGGGCCATGCCTCGAAGAGGATGGGCCGATGAACCATGTCCTCGTGATGGCAAAGTCGCCCGTGCCCGGCCGGGTCAAGACCCGGCTCTGCCCGCCGTGCACGCCGGCCGAGGCGGCGGCCATCGCCGAGGCCGCGCTGGCCGACACCCTCCACGCCGTCGCCGCGTGTAGCGCCGGCCGGCGCATCGTGGCCCTCGACGGCGAGCCGGGGCCGTGGCTGCCGGCGGGCTTCGAGGTGGTCCCCCAGGTCGACGGGCCGTTCGACCGGCGCCTGACCGCGGCGTGGGCCGCGGCCGGCGGCCCCGGGGTGCAGATCGGCATGGACACCCCGCAGGTCACCGCCGGCCTACTCGACGACGCTTTGGGATCCCTTGACCACGCGCCGGCGGCGCTGGGTCTGGCCGCCGACGGCGGGTGGTGGGCGATTGCCCTGCGCCGGCCCGACGCCCGGATGTTCGTGGGCATCCCGATGAGCACGGCGACGACCGGTGCCGAGCAGCTGGCCCGTCTCGACCAGCTCGGTCTGGCCGTCACGTTGCTGCCGACCCTGGTCGACCTCGACACCGTGGCCGACCTGCCGGCGGTGACGGCATGCGGCGCCGCCATCCGCACCGCCGCGCTGGCCCGGATGCTTGGTGTGCTTCGTGTTTCCGTGGGCGTGTGATGTCGGTCCTCACCGCCAGCTACCGGACCGAAGCGCCGTCGGTTGTGTTCCGCACCGACGAGGGCGATGCGCTCGACATGAACCTCGGTCGCTGGCACGACCCGGCGACCGACGAGGAGCAGATACTGTTGGCCGGCATCGACGGCCCTGTGATCGACCTCGGTTGCGGCCCGGGCCGGCTCGTCGTCAGCTTGGCGTCACGGCGGGTGCCCGCGCTCGGCATCGACTCCTCGCCCTCGGCCATCGCGCTGGCCCGCATGCGGGGGGCCATGGTCCTCGAGCGCGACCTGTTCGGGCCGCTTCCCGGTGAGGGCCGGTGGGGGGCCGCCCTGCTCTTCGACGGCAACCTCGGCATCGGCGGGAACCCCACCCGACTCCTCCGGCGCTGCCGGCAGCTGACGGCCCCCACCGGCCAGGTCCTGGCCGAGGTGCAGGCTCCGGGCACGGCCTGGCGCCGCCTGACCGCGTGGTTCGAGCGCGATGGCCAGCGCAGCGACTCCTTCGACTGGGCGGTCGTCGGTGCCGACGCGATCGCGGAGCTGGCCCGGCCTGCCGGCCTCCGCGTCACCGCGCTCGACCAGACACCGTCGGGTCGCTGGTTCGCCCGGCTCGAGACTCTCCTGTGAACCTCAAGGCGCTCCTGTGAGCATCAAGCTGCCGGCGCCGATCGAGCGGTTCACCACCGACTCGGATGCGCCGCTGCGCCAGGGTGTCTACCGCTCCGCGCTTCGAGACGAGCGGCTCGCCGCCATCCTCGGCGCCTCGCTCGGGATCCTGTTCTCTATCTGTTTTGTCACCGGGCTGTACTCGCACGTCCAGCAGAACCCGCTGTCGTGGCTGCCCATCCCAAGTCGCCCCGCCGGCCTCTACCGGCTCAGCCAGGGCCTACACGTGGTCAGCGGTATTGCCTCCGTTCCGGTCCTTATCGCCAAGCTGTGGCTGGTCTGGCCCCGCTTCGTGTCGTTCCCGGTGGCCAAGCGCCTCAGCGGTCTGGTCGAGCGCATCGGCCTGTTCCCGCTGGTGGCCGGCGGCATCTTCATGACGTTCTCGGGCGTAGCCAACATCGCCCAGTGGTACCCCTGGCGGTTCTCCTTCACCGCATCGCATTACTGGATGGCCTGGGTAACGATGGGTTCGATCGGCGCCCACCTCGGGGCCAAATGGGCCATCGCCCACCGTGCCCTCGCCCGCCCGTCCCGCCGGCCGGCGCTGGCCGAGGCCGACCCGGTGCTCGGGACATCGGCCGAGGTCGCCGCCGACGGCCTGTCCCGCCGCGGTCTGTTGACCACCGTGGCCGCCGCCTCCGGCGTGCTGACCCTGGCGACGATTGGCCAGACAATCCGCCCGCTGCGGCGCCTCGGCCTCCTGGCCCCCCGTGACCCGGCGACCGGCCCACAGGGCCGGCCCGTGAACCGGAGCGCCGGCAATGCCGGCGTCGTCGACCTGGCGCAGTCGCCGTTCTACCAACTGGAGATCTCCGGCCGGGTGGCCCGACCGATGACGCTGTCGCTGGCCCAGCTGCGCGGGCTCCCGATGAACGACACCGTCCTGCCCATCGCATGTGTCGAGGGCTGGAGCTACTCGGCCCCGTGGAGCGGCGTCCGGGTGCGCGACCTCTTGGCCATGGCCGGTGCCGAACCGGATCGCACCATCCTGATCGAGTCCCTGGAGCCTCGGGGCGTCTACCGGACATCCACCCTGAACTCGGGCCAGGCCGCGGACCGCGACACCCTTCTGGCCCTGGCGCTCGACGGCGAGACCCTCGCCCTCGACCACGGCTACCCGTGCCGGCTCATCGCGCCGAACCGGCCCGGAGTCCTCCAAACCAAGTGGGTGTCCAAGGTGGTGGTCCTGTGACTGGGCCGGCGGACGACCACAAGGCCGGCCCGCTGTTCTGGATCTCAGCCGCGCTGGGCTGGGCCGTCATCGCCTGGGGCCTGCGGGGCGTCTTCATCCATAGCCTCGACACCCGTCCGGCCAACCTGGCCAAGTTCGTGGTGGGCGGAGCGCTACTGCACGACCTGCTCGTGGCCCCGTTGGTGATCGGTGCCGGCGTGCTGGTGGCCCGGGTCGTGCCCGGCCGGTCCCGCGCTGTCGTGCAGGGCGCCCTGGCCGTGAGCGGCATCGTCGCCCTCTTCTCCTACCCGTTGGTCCGGGCCTACGGTCTGGCCGCCAACAACCCCACCTCGCTGCCCCACAACTACACCGCCAACCTCCTCGTGGTGCTCGGCCTGGTGTGGGCGGTCGCCGCCGGCCTGGTCATCATGCGGCTGCGCAGTCGCCCGACCTGAGGCCGCAGCACTCGGATCGGGAGGCCACATGGTCGAGAAGCGGGCGGTGCAGATCGGTGCCTCGGTGTGGGCAATGGTGGGCTCCACGGTGCGGTGGCAAATCTCTCTATTGGCGGCCTCGTCGTTCACGGGTGCTGCATCGGACGACCGGGTTCTTCGGGAGCAACCCTGGGTTGGGATCGGGGCCGGTTCGAGATTGACTACCGAAGAACCTCGATCGGGCAACGAGAACCTGGAGCCTTGGACAGCTTGGAGTCGGCGGTGACGAGCGTGACTTCAAGGAGCTCGGCGAGCGCCACGTAGGCGGCGTCGTAGACGGTGAGGTTGCCCCGAAGCTCCCAACAGCGATCGACCAGGGTTCCGTGCCGTACCCGGTTGACGCGCAGCCCTTGAAGGTCGGCGAGGGCCAGGCGGGCGCGGCGCTCGTCGAGTTCCCCGGCAGCAACCAGCCGGCGCCACGCTGAGGTCACTTCGAGATCGAGGAGATGCGGCGCAGCGAGCCGCTCGTCCCGGAGTCGTCGTCGTGAGCGATCGCCGTCGGGCCCGTCGTCAGCCAGTGCGGTCACCACGACGCTCGCATCGACAACGATCAACGGGCGTCACGGTCAGCACGCACCGCGGACGCAGCGGCCTTGAACCCGGCCCGGCCGCCCGCTCGGTCTCCTGCTCGCTCGAGCACCTCCTCGATCGTTGGCGTATGCGCTTCCTCGACGAGGCGGGAGAGCAGATATTCCTGTAGCGACTGGCCGGCCACCGCGGCGCGGCGCCGGAGCGTCGCGTGCACATCCTCCGGCACGTCCTTGACCTGAATGCTCGGCATTCGGCCAGCGTAGCGCCATTCTGGCGCCACGACAGCTGATGTGGCGCCACGTTAAAGGCCGTCAATCCGGGACGCAACCGGCTCCGGAACTACCGTCGGTGCTGTGGCCCACCCTGACGCGACTGCCGACGAAGGCGAGCTATCCGTACGTTGGCCGGACTTCCTCCGTGCGTCCTTGGATCAACAAGCAGGGTAACTATTCAGGCCCTC
>JANMRJ010001210.1:0-2455 GCA_031370985.1 Acidimicrobiales bacterium | reverse complement strand
GCTGGGGCTCGATCATCAGCGCGAACCGCATTCGTCACCTCCACGTCGCCGACTGTTAACCATTCGTTGAATCATCGCCCTTGACGCGATCATCCACAATCGCTAGATTATTCATCTGATGCGAACTATCCGGACCCCCGCAGTCGCCACGACTCCCCGGTCAGCCGATCCCCACGTCGAATCCATCGTCGACGAGGTTCAGCGGATGATCGGCAGCCTCCGCTGTTCGGGAACCGGCCGGATGGTCAAGGCCGGGATCAGCATGACGCACCTGCACATTCTGTGGGTGCTCGAGCACCATGGTGAGCTCCCGATGAGCCGCCTCGCCGATCTGCTGGACGTATCGCTCAGCAACGCCACGGGTCTCGTCGATCGGATGGCCGAGCGAGGCCTCGTCGAGCGCGTTCGGGTCCCCGATGACCGCCGCGTCGTCATCGTCCGTGCGTCTGCCGAGGGCAACCGGGCGCGCGACGAGATCGAGGCACTCAAGCAGGACCGGATGCGGTCCATCCTCACCCGGCTCACGCCCGACCAACTGGCGCGCGTCCTGGTTGCGCTCGGAGACCTTCGCGGCGCGGTCGTCGACGAGATCGGGCAGGACCACCTCGACGCTCACATCCACCCCCACTGACGCCTGGCCGCGCACCGGCCACATCGAACCGACCCCAAATCGAGAGAGGAGATCCATGGAAGCAATGTCCAATGAGCGCGGCTTTACGCCGTCCCTCGAGGACGATCCCGCCCTCGGACTTGATCGTCGGACCAAGTTCGAGATCCTCGGCGCGGTCATGCTCGGCATGTTCCTTGCGGCCCTCGATCAGACGATCGTCGGTCCCGTGCTGCCGAAGATCGTCGGAGAGCTCAAGGGATCGGACTACTACACCTGGGTCGTCACGATCTACCTGCTCACAAGCACGGTCACCGTGCCCATCTACGGCAAGCTGTCGGACCTGTACGGGCGCAAGCCGATCCTCATGTTCGGGATCACCGTCTTCCTCATCGGTTCTGCCCTGTCCGGGCTGAGCCAGGAGATGTGGCAGCTGATCCTGTTCCGCGGCGTTCAGGGTCTTGGCGCCGGCGTCCTGTTCCCGATCGCGCTGGCCGTCATCGGCGACCTCTTCACCCCGGCCGAGCGCGGCAAGTACCAGGGCTTCTTCGGCCTCGTGTTCGGACTGGCGTTCCTGCTTGGCCCGGGCCTCGGCGGCGTCCTGACCGACACGTTCAGCTGGCACGCGATCTTCTACGTCAACATCCCGATCGGCCTGATCGCCCTCGCGGTGATCTGGCGCCTGCTACCGAATATTCGCCACGTCGAGCGCTTCGGCTCGATCGACTACCCAGGCGTGGTCACCCTCGTCCTCGGTCTCGTGCCGATCCTGATCGGCTTCACCGTGGCTGAGACGAACGGCTTCGGCGATCCCTCGGTCTGGGCCTGGATCGGCGGTGGGCTGGTGTTCATCGTCGCCTTCGTTCTCGTCGAGCGACGATCGCCGGAGCCGATCATTCCCCTCCACCTCTTCCGGAACCGGACCTTCTCGTCGTCAATGGTGTCGATCTTCTTCGCGACCTTCGGGTTCGGCGCGCTGATCATCTTCCTGCCGTTCTACTTCCTGGTTGTCGAAGGCGCAACCGCGACCGAGTCCGGCTATCGCTTCCTGCCGTTCATGTTCGGCCTGATCATCAGCTCGATCGCGTCAGGCCAGCTCGTCAGTCGGACCGGGCGGTACAAGCCGTTCATCTTTGCCGGCTTCGTCGCCCTGATCGTCGGCCAGATCCTGATCACTCAGCTCCGCGTCGGAACCAACGACTGGGTGCTCAACGGCTGGATGTTCATCACCGGTCTGGGCATCGGACCGACATTCGCGGTCTTCACGATCGTCGTCCAGAATGCCGTGCCCTTCAACCAGCTTGGGGCCGCGACGAGCGATCTGACCCTGTTCCGCCAGATCGGGACAACAGTCGGGATCGCCGCCGCGTACTCGCTCTTCCGGATCAACTTCAGCTGGTCGCTACTGCGCGAGCAGGTGATCGGAGCCGGTGCGCCGGCGACGCTCGTCCCGGTCGATCCCCCCCCGGGCTTCGACATCGCCCAGCTGACGTCGCCAACCGGCGGCGGAGGCGCCTTCCTGGCCCAGATCCCTGCGCAGGCCCAGGCGATCTTCGTGGAGGGCTTCCATCGGGCGCTGACCATCTCCATCGCGAACAGTGTCTGGCTCGGGGTCGCTGCAGCGGTCGTGGCCACAGTTGCCGCGGTCTTCCTCCGTGAGATTCCGCTGCGGACGACGCTCGGACCGGCGACTGAGGGTGAGCCCGCTACGGCCGGCGCCTCGGGCGGGGTCGCCGGTGGAGCCACGTATCGGTCGACCCCTGCCGCCGACTGACTCTCTCGCTCCTCCACGACCCCGGCGCGGCCTCGGCCCGCCGGGGTCTTCTCGTATCCGGGGTACGATCGGGC
>JANMRJ010001204.1:0-5334 GCA_031370985.1 Acidimicrobiales bacterium | reverse complement strand
GGTGGGTGATCTGGCCGGGCCGGAACTGGCTGCGGCGCCGGTGGCAGACGGCCCAGAATTGCATCTGGGCCCCGGAGTCCGTGCTGCGCACGGCCGTGCAGCGTCAGATCGGGGCGTACCAGGCCGACTTCCCCCACGCCGGCGATCTTGAGATGTGGATGCGCGCCGCGGCCGTCGCCGATGTCGGGTTCGTCGATGGTGCTGACCAGGCGTTCTATCGGTTCCACGGCACGAACATGCACCTGACAACCTTTGAAGGCGCCAACCTTTCAGGAGTCCTGGTTGACCTCCGCCAAAGGCGGGAGATGTTCGAGCAGTTGGCCATCCGGGGGGCAACCGACGCCGACCTCCCGGCTGCTCGCCGTGCCGTGTCGCTCCAGGCCCTCAAGGCAGTCGCCCGGAGCTCGGACCTCGACGGCAGTCTGGTTGGTGAGCTCATGGGATTCGCCCTCGATGCCGATCCTGGGGCCCGCGGGTCCTTCTGGTGGCGGGCAGCCGAGGCCACTCGGTCGCATCCCGGTCGATCCTGGTTGAGCGGGAACCCGCAGCTACTGGCCCAGATCGCAATCTTCGGGGGCCGGGACCGCGTGCGACGGCTTCATTGGGAGGCGGTGGGAGGGTGAGATGAGGAAGTACCTACAAGCGTTTTTCCGGCACCGTTTCCTGATTTTGGCGCCCATTCTTCTCGGCAGCATCGCGGGTGGGTACTTCTCCTCAGGGCAACCTCGGGTCTACCTGTCTGTCGCGAGGCTCTGGGCGGACTCGTCCGTCCCGAACGAGTCGACCATCCTCGCCACGCCGAACCCCACCCCGGCGGCGCAGCAAGCGAGCGTGATGCAGGAACTGCTTCAGACAAGGGACTTCCTTAACAAGGTGGCCGAGCGCGAAACGTCGCAAGAATTCCTCAAGCCAGCCCAATCTCCCTTCGATGATGCAACGCTGGCAACAGTGGCCGTAGCCACCTTCGTAAGCACGCCCGGGCCACACTTCATCGCCGTCTCCGTAACGGCCAAGTCGCCCGATGCGGCCGCAGGTCTTGTGACTTCAGTGATCGAGGAATACGCGGCAACCCTGGGTTCGACCTTGACGGTGCGGGCGAACGCGCTCGTCAAGTTCCAGACGCAGAACCTTGCGAGCGCGGCGAAAGCGCTCGAGGTGGCCCAGATGAGGCTGAACGACTACCTGATCTCGCACCCCACGGCAAACCCCGGAATCCTTGACCAGAGCGCCTTACAGCTCAGTGCCACGGTCGCAGCCGCCCAGCAGCAGTACGCGTCCGTGGGCGAGAGCCTTAGCAAGGCCCAGCTGACGTTGGCCAGCATCGGAGACTCCGACGCGCTTCGGGTCGTCGACCCGCCGAGCACTCCGACGGGTCCAGAGGGTCGCATGAAGACGCTGATCTTCGCCGTGTTCGGCGGACTGTTCCTCGGGGGCATGATTAGTGTCTTCCTCCTGATCTTCTTCGTGGTCAGCGACCCGACGGCTCGCCAGGCCGCCGACGTCGAAGCCAGCCTCGGACTCAGAGTCGTGGGTTCCATCGACGAATTCAAACGCCGACAAATTCAAGCGGGAGAAAACAAGGCGGCCCGGCGACCCCAGGCGGCTCACCGATCTGCTCGGCGCCGCTGATGTTTCGGAAGGCTGGAGAGGGCCAGCAGCCCGAGTTCTCCCAGTCTGCCGACCATCCCGGCAGGGATGGTGCCGACGCACAGGCAGATGAGCCGTCGCCTGTGTCACGCGTGGGTTGGTCCGAGACGCAAACCGAGCCGAGCGAGGCTGCGGCCGCCACCCCAGAGGCAGTGGAGCAGTTGGGGGATAGGCAGCCGGGGCCTCGAGTTCGGCGTCCCGCCCCGGAGCGAGTGCTCCTCCCGTCAGAGCCGGTCCACGCCATCGTGCCTGACCGCCGCCGTTCGGTTCCGGACGTGTCCGGGGAGCCGAGAAGGAAGGCCGGTACCGCGTCACCGTTGGAGCGCCCACCCAAATGGGCCTTCTCGGCGATCATCGACGAGTGCGTCGGAGCGTTGGCGACGCTTGATGACTCCGCGGTCCAGAGCGTGGGCGTGACCAGTTGCAGCGCCGGCGACGGGCGAACGCTGATAGCCACCGCGTTGGCCATCGCCAACCGGTGCGACTACCGCAGCCCGACAATTCTGGCTGAGTTCGATCTCTCGTCTCCGTCCCTGGCCGCTCGGCTGACCCTCGAATCCTCACCCGGTGTGGCCGAGATCCTCCGGGGCCAAGCCTCGATCGAGGATTGTGTTCAGTGGCCGTTCGACGGCCTGGGGGTCCTCGTCGCTGGCGAGGTTGGCGACAACGAGGCCGAGCTTCTCACCCAGTTGCCGGCGGCGGACCTCTCCGAGGCACTCACGCTGTTGGCCGACGTCGTGATCATTGACTTGCCGCCGGTCGGCAGTCCGGGCGCGGCGGTCCAGATGGCGGAGCTCTGTGAACAGCTCATCCTGGTGGTCAGAGCGGGGAAGACGCCGATCGACATCATCCGCCAGACGGTCGATCCCCTCCAGCCCAACCCACTCGTGATCCTGAACCGGGTTGTGCGTCGCGGTCCGGCCTGGCTGGACCGGATGCTCGGCGGCGGTCGGTGACCAGCTCGAAGTGGTTGGCGTTCGTCATAGCGACATTTGTCACGTTCGGGCTCTGGCAGTCTCGCCGGGCCCGCCCCGTACATCTGAGGTTGGTAATCGCGGTAGCGCTGCTCGTCGGTTACCAGGCGGCCCGCTTCCACGCCTTTTGAGCATGGCGCCTCCGCGGACCGCCGGTCGCCGACAGAGCTATTCGGAGGGGCCGCAGGCTTGGTTGCTTGCGCCGGCGGCGATCGTCATGGCGGTGCTTGGTGGGTACGTCGCCAGCAAGCTCGCCGCCATGGGACAGCCGGGCTTGCTCCTTCTCGCCGTACTTGTTCCGGCTGTACCCGTGGTCTGGCGTTGGCCAGTGGTTGCCGTTGCCGGCATCCTGGCCACCACTGTGTCTGTTGAGCAGTTCCAGTACGTCGTCTCCGCCAACGTGAAGAGCGCCTTTACGGCCGGGTTCCCGTTCTTTCGGAGCTTGAGTCAAGGCACTGGCGTCAGTCCCGCGGAGATGGCCCTGGCCTTCACGGCCCTAATCGTCGTGATGAAGGCCGCGGCCGCCAAGTCGTGGAGCCTCCCGCGGACCCCATTGAGCAGAGCCATCGCCGTATTCCTCGGGTTCGTCGTGTTCGGCTTCGTACTGGGCCAGGCCCGCCATGGCGAGATCAGGATCGCGCTCTGGGAGATTCGGCCGTTCTTCTATCTGGGGATGGCGTATGTGCTAAGCGCCACGCTCTTCCAAAGCCGACGGGCTTTGCGGTCGGTCTTGTGGGTGATGGTCCTCGGAAGCGGGTTCAAAGCAATACAGGGAGTGCGGATCTTCTGGGCGGTCCGCAGCGAACAACCCCGTCCCGAAGCGGTCCTCGGGCACGAGGAGGCATTCTTCTTCGGCATGTTTATCATGATCACATTCGCCCTCTGGATCTATGGGGACAAGGGCAGGCTGCGGACAACGGCGACGGCGCTCATCCCTCTTGTATTCGTGGCCAACCTCGGGAACTCACGAAGAAACGCGTGGGCGATCCTGGCTTTCACGCTGTTCGTCATGTTCGTTATCACCTACTTCCGCCTCGTAGAGCGACGGTCGATGTTGCGGCGCCTGGGTGTAGTCATGGTCGCCCTTGGGGCCGTCTACTTTCCGGCATACTGGAACTCGGGCGGCACGGCTGGGCAGCCGGCCCGTGCCGTTCGTTCGGAGGTATCCCCGAGCGCACGCGATCTTCAGTCGAACCAATACCGCCAGGCCGAGAACGCGAACCTCCTCCTCAACATTCAGGCGTCGCACTCGCTTGGCAAGGGGTACGGCGTCGCCATCGACTATGCGATTGCTATTACCGACCTTACCGACATCAACAGCGCGATCGCGTTTATTCCCCACAATGGGGTGTTGTACATCTGGATGCGGCTTGGGATATTGGGAGAGATAGCGCTTCTTTGTATGGTCGGCTCCGCCATCATCCAGGCCTGTCAGCTGGTCAAGGTCGCCGACAAGCAACTGTCACTGCTGGGCACGGTCGCGGCCTGCGCCCTCGTCGGGTACATGGTGCAGGGGTATAATGACCTCGGATTTTTCTGGTTTCGCATCGCGCTCGCTTTGGGGATCCTCCTGGGAGCGGTGGAGGCCGGGCTCCGGCTCACGCAGGATTCACAAGAGCTGACGGGAGTTCCCACGGTGTTGGAGGCGTCGCGGTGAGGGGTGTGGCCACCGGCCCCCAGGAGCGATCAGAACGCCATGTCCGCACGGTGGGCCTGCGGCTTCTCAACTATGCGACGAACCAGATCATCAGCAACGTTCCGAGCTTCGCCGTCCGCCACGCGTGGTACCGCCGGCTTGGCCTGACCATTGGAGCCGGATCAGGCATCTACTCCGGTTGCTACATCTGGTACTTCGGGCCCCGGAACCTTCGTGAGACCGGTGCGAGCATTGGCTCCAACACCCGGATCAACCGGGGCTGCTGCCTCGACCTGCGAGGGCCTCTTTCGATCGGTGACAACGTGAGCATCTCGCCCGATGTCGCGATAATCACCACCCAGCACGACCTCGCCGATCCGGCGTTCGGCCTTCAGAGCAGGGGCGTCTTGATCGAAGACCATGTGTGGATCGGCATTCGGGCCACCATCCTTCCGGGGTCCACCATCGGTCGCGGTGCGGTCGTGGCTGCGGGGGCGGTGGTGAGCGGGAACGTCGCTCCGATGACCGTGGTGGCGGGGGTCCCCGCCCGCCCGATCGCAGTCAGGCCCGAGTCCGCCCTGGAGTATGAACTCAAGGGGCCGTTCCCCCTGTTCGAGTAGCGCCAGCCCGTGCCGGGGGTACCCGACGTGGCGATGCCCGATGAGCCGGGAGGTCGAGGTCGAGTGTCGTTCGTCAACATTAAAGGTCGGCGGCGATGCGGCCGATGACGGATCTCCCACCCTGACTCGGGTTCGCCGCCTACCCCTTGGAGCGTGTCCATGCGGAAGAGATTCGACATCGGGTTGTACCGTCGTGAGATTCCAACCCTCCGTCGCTTGAGACTTCCTGCAGCGCTCCTGCTTCTCCCACTGCTGATCGGTCTCCAGTCGAGCACAGCCTCGAGTGCAGTCACTTCGACAATCTCCCTCTTCGGGTCTCGCGTTCCAACCCACCCGGCCGAGCTGACCGACACGCAGCCGGTGGAGCTCGGAGTCAAGCTGAAGTCGTCAGTGAGCGGGTCGATCACCGGCATTCGCTTCTACAAGGCGTCCGCGAACACGGGCACGCACGTCGGCA
>JANMRJ010001219.1:0-2794 GCA_031370985.1 Acidimicrobiales bacterium | reverse complement strand
CCTTGATAATGCGCACCTGGCGGCCGACCATGGCCTCCTCAAGGGCGGCGGCGAGCTTGGGGTCGTCGATCTCCAACACGAGCTGTTGGCCCTCCACCCGCAACCCGATGCGCTGGGCGCCGGCCTGCTCGGGCGTCTCGTCGGAGGTGCCCGTGGGGTCGAGCTCGGCGACCTTGGCCTCGATGTCCTCCCGCGTCACCCCGAGGGCGGCAAGGGCTTTGGCCGCCATGCTGTCCTTGGCGCCGAGCAGCCCCAGGAGGTAGTGCTGGGAGCCGACGGCGGCACCGCCGGCCAGCCGGCGGGCCTCGACACTGGCCTTCGCGGCCGCCGGCGTCTCCCGGGGGCGGGGTCCGGTCGGCGGACGTGTGCGCCGCCCGGGCCCGCCGCCTGCATACCCGGATATCACCTGGAGGACTTCGTGGCGCACCGCCGACAGGTCGGCTCCGAGTTTGACCAGCACCTGGGCCGCGACACCCACGCCCTCGCGTACGAGGCCCAGGAGGATGTGCTCGGTACCGATGTAGTTGTGGCCGAGCTGCAAGGCCTCCCGGAGCGACAATTCGAGGACCGTCTTGGCCCGCGGCGTGAACGGGATGTGCCCGCTGGGCTCCTCCGCTCCCTCGCCGATGATGCCCTTGACTTCGGCCCGCACCGCCTCCAGGGAGATCCCGAGCCGCTCGAGCGCATTGGGCGCGGCCCCCTCGCCCTCGGCGACCAGCCCCAACAGGATGTGCTCGGTGCCGATGTAGTTGTGGTTCAGGAGTCGTGCTTCCTCCTGCGCCAGCACCACCACCCGCCGAGCTCGATCGGTGAATCGTTCGAACATGGGCCAAGTCTCGCGCCCCTGTCAATACGGTGGTAGAACCCCTATTTCTGATAGGCTCAGTCGTGGTCGACGAGCTGGACTGGGACGGCGCTCTCGAGGCGTGGAGCTCCGAGCCGGGGGGCACGTGGGTCACACTGGCCGAGGCCGAGCGCCGCGCCGGCGTGTCGAACTCGGCGCTGCGCTCCTGGTACCGCAACGGCCAGGTGCCATCCCGGCTGGTCGACGGCCCCCACGGCCTCCAACGCCTCGTGCCGCTCGACATGGTGGTCCAGCGGGCGGCGCAGTCGCCCCGTATCCAGCGCCGCATCGCCGGCGCTGTCGGCCTCGAAGCCGAGGTCGCGGTCCTCCGCCGGCAGCTCGAGGCCATGGAAACCCGCCTGCGCCGGCTCGAAGACCGGCCCTAGCCATCACAGGATCTTGGTCCTTGTGGGTAGCCTGCCCGCAGCCGCCGCAGTTGCTGTGGAAATGCTACGGAATGATGCGGACGTTACTGGCTCACCCTCCGGGTACATCTGGCTCACCCTCCGGGTACATCTGGAGAGCAGCACGTTCGATGACTTGTACATGGAGGACCGACATGGGCACGACACCGGCGAACATCGACCGGGAGTTGACGGACGAAGAACTCGTTCCCCTGTGGGAGTCGACGACACGGGGTGTGAGTAGCGGCGAGATCCCAACGTTCCACGACAAGGAAGCGCTCATGGGCGACTTGATGAGACGCCTCGGTCGGTAGGTCGAAGACGTTGGCATGGGCGGTCGTTGTCACGGGACCGGCGTTGAACGACCTGGAACAGTTTGACGACCCGCATCGGAGAATGGACGAGGTCGTTGATTGGGTCACCAACGGGCCGCCCTGCAACCGCCTGCGGGGGGTCGGTCCCGCAATCATGTACGACGACCAGCTCGCCAACGGCCTGCGGGTTCAACACTTCATCGGTACGAGCCCCCACACGAGCAAGACCCGTTGGAGTCCGCTGATCTATCGCCGGCGAGTGGACATCAATCCAGATGCAGAAGCTTGACTTCGTACTCCGAGAACCGCCGGTCGACGCTCACGAGTGTGAGGTCCTCGATCTGGGCCTGGGCGATGAGCATGCGGTCGAACGGGTCGGCATGATGCGCCGGTAGGCGCCCTGCGGCCAGGGCGTGGTCGGCAGTGATCGGGAGCGTCCCGAAGTCGTTCGCGGCCACGGCGTCCAGCAGGTCCTCCGGGGCGTCGAGTCGCCCGGCCGCCTGCTTGATGGAGATCTCCCATGCGCTGGCGGCGGATACGACGACTTCGGTGTCTGGGCTGGCGATGGCCACGGCCGCCGGCGCCGGCAGATGCTCATCGTCGGCCAGCCACCACAGCAGGATGTGGGTATCCAGAAGGACCTTCACTCCTGCTCGCCGGCGAACGCAGCCTCGACCTCGGGGGGCAGGGTGTCGAAGTCCGGGCCTATGCGGACGCGGCCCGCCCAGTAGCCGGGACGGCGTGGTGAGCGTGGCCGGGGAGGGACGATGCGGGCAACCACCTGCCCGGCCCGGGCTATCTCGACCTCCTCCGCCTCACCCGACTCGACGGCTGCTACGAGCCGGGACAGGTTGGTCTTCGCTTCGTGCATGTTCACTCGCACAAGCTGAATGATAGCTAGGTTAGCTAATAGTCGTCAACGCGTTCCGCGAATTCATCGGTGTCCGCGTGGCGGGCCGACCCTTCGGATTGCCCCATAACGACGAGCGCCGCCGGCGACCGGGTCGCCCCGATCGCCGGCCGGTGGATCACGGTGTGCCCCTCCGAACCCCTCCGAACACCGTCCGCAGGTACAGGGCTCGTCGAGTTCCCCGGTAGTCGAAGTAGACCGTCAGGCTGGGCCAGAGACCGTCCACGGTGACCTCGTTCCCGAACGCGATGTCCTGCACCGTGACGGTGCCGAGGTCCTCGATCCTGTCTGCAACGCGGCGGAGTAGGGCTGCACAGTCTCC